>CAYSZN010000085.1:0-9555 GCA_964435425.1 uncultured Akkermansia sp.
GCATGGGATCCGGAGGGCGGCGGCACCGCGCCGACAGAACTCGACTCCAGCCTTTCGCAATGCGCAATCCACAAAACGGGGCGGATGAAACTTCATGGCAAGGCACCGCCTCCGTTGACACGCCGCGCAGCCCGATCCAGCGTAGCCGCTTCAAGCAATGAGCACGCCTCCGTCCTCCGTTCCCATCCTGACAAGCTCCGGCCAGAAGCAGCAAACGCAGCGCGAGCGCTTCGAGAAGGTCCGCACCCTCGTCCATCCCAGTTCCGCCAGCGCCAGCGCCGCGCTCGCCGCCGAAGTCGGTGCTCTCGTCCGCGAGCGCACCGCCGCCGGAAAGGACACCGTCCTCGGCCTCGCCACCGGATCGACGCCCGTTCCTTTCTACCGCGAGCTGATCCGCCTCCACCGGGAGGAGGGCCTGAGCTTCGCCCGGGTCATCACCTTCAATCTCGACGAATACTACGGACTGCCCCGCGACCACCCCGAGAGCTACTTCCGCTTCATGCGCGACCAGCTCTTCGACCATGTCGACCTCGACCCCACGCGCATCCACATCCCCGACGGCACCGTGCCCATGGAGTCGGTCTACGACCACTGCCTCGACTACGAGCGGCGCATCGCCGAGGCCGGCGGGCTCGACGTGCAGATCCTCGGGATCGGACGCACCGGCCACATCGGCTTCAACGAGCCCGGTTCGGCGGCGGATTCGCGGACGCGCATGATCACCCTCGACCGCGTCACCCGGCAGGATGCGGCCGCAGACTTCCTCGGCGTCGCGAACGTGCCCCGCTCGGCCATCACCATGGGGGTGGGGACCATCCTCGAGGCGAAACGGCTCGTCCTTATGGCCTGGGGGGCCAACAAGGCCTCGATCGTGCGCGAGGCCGTCGAGGGCAAGATGACCGACCAGGTTTCGGCCAGCTTCCTGCAGACGCATCCGAACGCCACCTTCCTCATCGACGAGGCCGCGGCCTCTCACCTGACCCGCATCCGCTTCCCGTGGCTCGACGCCCCGGTGGAGTGGGACGCGCCGATGAAGAAGCGGGCCGTGGTCTGGCTCTCGCAGAAGCTCGACAAGCCCATCCTCAAGCTCGTCGACGAGGACTACAACGAGAACGGCGCGGGGGGACTCCTCGCCTCGACCTCGGAGGCCGCCTACGAGGTAAACATCGACATCTTCAACCGCGTCCAGCACACCATCACCGGCTGGCCCGGCGGCAAGCCGGGAGCCGACGACCGGAATCGCCCCGAGCGCTCCCATCCCTTTCCGAAACGCATCCTCGTGCTCAGCCCCGAGCCTGCCGATGCCTTCGTCGGCATGGGCGGCACGCTCGCGCGGCTGATAGAACAGGGACACGAGGTGAAGCTCGTCTTCCAGACCTCGGGCAACCTCCGCGTCGCCGACGTGGCCGCCCTGAACTTCGCTCGCGTCATCCTCGAGATGGCCGAGACGAGCGGAGCCCCCGAATGGGAAGGCCAGACCGGCTACGCGAAATCCATCGTCGAAGCGATCGAGGCGAAAGGGGAGTTCGGCATCGACCCGGACTCGGTGAGACGCCTGAAGGGCCTGATCCTGCGTGGCGAAACACGCGACGCAGCCTCCCTCTGCCGTCTGCAATATATTGACAATCAATTCATCGACCTTCCTTTCTACGAATCCGGGAGATACCGGCGTTTCCGCTACGAGACCGCCGATGCGGAGGCTGTGGCGGCGATTCTGGCGGACTACCGGCCGGACAGCGTGTTCGCTACCGGCGATG
The DNA here is from genome assembly GCA_964435425.1 of uncultured Akkermansia sp. Classification (GTDB taxonomy): domain Bacteria; phylum Verrucomicrobiota; class Verrucomicrobiia; order Verrucomicrobiales; family DEV007; genus Arctic95D-9. Next base: position 1,758 of record CAYSZN010000085.1, read on the forward strand.
CCAGCGATCCCAGCTCGCCCCAGGCGATCGCCTTCCGCGCCTTTGCCGAGGCGTGGACTTCCCTGGCCGGCGAGGATTTCCACTCCCACTGTGGCGTCTGGCTCTACCGGGGACGGGACCGGGCCTTCGAGGCCCACGAGATCGACATGGCGGTGCCTATGAGTCCCGATCAGCTCGACGAAAAGGTGGAGTCGATCCGGCGCTTCATGTCGATCAACGAGGACGATCTCAATGCAGCCGCGCGCAACCGCGAGATCGCCGCCGCCTACGACGCCCTCGGCATGGCCGAATACGAGGGAATCGAAGCTTTCCGGCGCTGGTCGCCACTCTGACACGCGAACAGGGAGATGACCCGACGGATCGAAGTCCGGGTAAAGCCCAACGCCAAGATCGAGGCCCTCGAGGAGCAGCCCGATGGCACTTGGCTCGCCCGAATCAAGGCCCCGCCCGTGGATGGGCGGGCCAACGAGGCGCTGATCGCGCTGGTCGCGAAGCATTTCGACGTCCGAAAGGCTCAGGTATCGATCCGCACCGGGGCCTCGGCGAGGTTGAAGCGCCTGGAGATCGAATTGTAGACGGATGGCCCGGCCGTAGGGAATGGGACGGATCGGCCTTTTCCCAGGAGGCATTGGCGCGTTCCCGCCACGGGCAGTCAAACCATTTGCCGGGGACAGTGAAATGGCCCACTAAAGAATGGCATCTCGGCGATAGCATCCATCGTAGAATCCCTTTTTGCCAAGACTCTTTTCCAATGAAATCCACCGTCCTCTCCGCCTCCACCCTTGTGCTGCTCGCCATTCCGTCCGCCTTTGGCGAAACGCTCGTGAACCGGGCCGCACTTGGAATGTTCCAGCCCATCCTGGAGGTTGCCGAGAATCCCGCCAATCCATTGACCCCGGAGAAAATCAATCTCGGGCGGATGCTCTTCTACGAGACCCGTCTCTCCGAGAACCGGACCATCTCCTGCAACACCTGCCACGACCTCGCCAACTACGGCGACGACGGGAAATCCGTCTCCACCGGCATCCACGAGCAGGCCGGCGGACGCTCGGCCCCGACGGTCTACAACGCCGCGATCCACATTTCGCAGTTCTGGGACGGTCGCGCCGCGGATGTCGAGGAACAGGCGGCCGGACCGGTCACCAACCTGATCGAGATGGGGATGCCCAGCGCCGAATACGCCATCGAGGTCCTCAAGTCGATCCCCGGATACGTCGCGGCCTTCGCCAAGGCCTTCCCGGAGGACGAAGACCCCCTCACCTTTGAGAATATGGGGCGGGCCATTGGGGCCTTCGAACGGAAGCTGCTCACCCCCGCGCCCTTCGACGACTTCCTGAAGGGAGACGAAGCGGCCCTCACTGGAGAGGAAAAAAAAGGTCTTAATATTTTTGTGACAACGGGTTGCACTGTTTGCCATAATGGAATGGGGGTAGGGGGGCACCTCTACCAGAAGCTTGGATTGGTGAAGGAATGGCCCACCAAGGATCTCGGACGCTACGAGGCGACCCAAGTGGAGACCGACAAGCATTTCTTCAAGGTTCCCAGCCTGCGCAACATCACCGAGACCGGTCCGTATCTCCATGACGGCTCCATCGAGAGCCTCGACGAGATTGTCGCCAAGATGGCCGAACACCAGTTGGGACGAACCTTGCCGCAGGAGGAGGTGAAGGCCATCGTCGCCTTCCTGGGCTCGCTCAAGGGCCGCGTCGACGAGGACTATATCAGAAAGCCCGAGCTTCCGGCCGATGGTCCCGACACGCCCAAGGGCGACTCGTGAGAAGCCGCGATCTGAAAAGAGGGGTGTTCTTTCCATCAGGCCCCAATCGCCGCAAGGCCTGGTGTTTCGCCAGGCCTTGTTGGTTAAAGGGATCCGCCGCTTCGTTCAGAAGCAATACGGGCGACGGAAGGGAGACGCAGCTAGACTAGGATCGAGCAGTAAGCCGAAAGCGACCACGACCAGATCTCGACCTTGGCGAAGGCTTCCCGGAGAAAGTAGATCGTGGGAAAGCGACCACAGCCAGCGGCCTGCCATTCCTCGGCATGATGTTTCTTCAAATACCGCAGGATGATCTGCTGGACGTTCGCACCGGTGAGATCGTGTTCCCGGGCCACATCCTCGCAGCTCCGCTGGGATTTCAGAACCTCGCGCACAATGTAGCGATCCCGGCCCTCGGAGCTCCGCAGGGCCAGCAGCATCTTTTCGTCTTCGATCTGCCGCTCGATTCCAGCAATCTGCCGTTTGAGGCCATCAAGCGAATTCTCAAGGTTCCGGATTCTCTCGTTCATCTTCGTTCAGACGTGGACACGGCCCGATAAGCGAATCCCCGAAGGCAATCAACCGCAAAGAGACTGGTGGAGGGCGTTGTGCTTGAAACGGATACAAGATTTCGGGAGTTTTTAAATTTTACATTACCCATCTTGTCGGAAGTTATAAAAAAGGCTTTTGAGCTGTGTCTAACACGGCATAATTCCGGGATCCTAAATCTTCGAGCCTCTCACCGTTCCCGTGCCGGGCGCGGGTCGTCTCCGTTGGCTAGTGCGCCGATGTAGTCGGCGAAGAGCGAGATCTCCTCGTCGGTGAAGCGCTCGGTGAGCGCGACCATCTTGGCGCCGTAGAGATCGCCTTCGCTGGAGCCGCGGCGGCCGTTGCGGTAGTTGTCGAGCTGACGCCTCAGGTAGGCTTGGTCGAGCGACACTAGCGGCGCGCTGCGGAATGCGATTTCGCCGCGGCCGTTGTAGCGGTGGCATTCCATGCATTCGTTCGCGTAGCGGTAGCGGGCGGCCTCGAGATTGAAATCGGGACTGGCGGGTGCCTCGGTGGGACGCATGGGCATCTCCGAGACGGCGGCGGCGGCCTCGGTGATCTGAGCGTCGGTCAGCGTCAGCGAAATGGCGCGCATCTGCTGGCCGGGCAAATCCTCGGGATGAAAGCCGCGCGCGCCGGAGCGGAATTTCTGGAGTTGCTCCTCGAGATACCAGACCGGAAGACCGGCGATGGAGGGGCTGTGCAGTTCCGGCTTGCCCTCGCCGACCGGGCCGTGGCAGGCCGCGCAAATTTGGGCGTAGACACCGACGGCGGTATTGGCTTCGGTGGCAGCAACTGGATCTGGAACGGGCGTTTCGGATACGGACGCTTCCTCCTGTCCGCAGGAGGAAGCGAGAACGGTGGCGAAAATCGGCAGAATGCGTGGGAAACGAATCATCGTCCTGTCCTTGTCCTGATCCTCATGGGGTCGGCAGCCGCGATGTCGTCACCGGGCGGATGAGGTCGCGGTAGGTGTCGTGGTCGAGGAAAAAGACGTCGGGAGAGCCCTCGGCCAGCTCGGGATCGATGCTGGCGACGGAAGGCATGAGCTTGGCGATCTGCCCGAAATAGACGTTCGTGGCGGAGGGCGCGAGCTTGAGCAGATAGGTCGTCTCCTTGGACTCGTTCGTGGCGCGGTCGAGTTCGACGGCGACGATCTTGAAGGTCGCGCTGGGTGTGTTCAGGGCTTCGTAGGCGGCCCCGAGGGACAGATACCAGCCGGTGGCCGAAAGCGAGCCGAGGCGGTCGCGGAGCCGCCGCGCCGAGGCGACATCGAGACTGGGAGTGACGTCGACGCCGTTGCGGGAGGCCTCCCAGCGGTCTTCGCGGTAGTGGTAGTCGAGCTTCAGCATCTCCTTCTCCGGCATTTCCCGGGTGATCGACTTCAGATGCATGGGGTTGAACGTCAGCACATTGAGCGATTTCCACTTCACCGGATGGGTGGGAATGCGGTTGAGGAAGGTGGGATCGAGCTCGTAGATGTGCGGTTCGCCGTCGAAGTTGGCGTAGAGCCGATGCGCCTCGTCCTCCTTCCAACCGAGGTTCAGGGTCCGGACCAGGTCCCGGACGGGACCGGCGCTGCCGTCGGCGGCGGGTTCTCCGGGAAGCTTCAGATGGAAGAGAATGCGCCGCTGCGGCGGCTGGAGCCCGCAGGGCGCAAGGTCGGTGGCGCTGTCCGACACGAACTTCTGGATCGCGGCCTCGTTCACGGTGGCGACGAGCCCGTTGACCTCGGCGCTGTTGGCGGGAACGAGCTTGCTGTTCAAGGCCACTTTCCACGAGACGTTGGGACCGTTCCGCTCGGCCCGCAGATCGACGAGCGGATCCACGATACTCTGGATCTTGATGGAATCCATGTATTCGAGCGGCAGTCGCGCGAGGGTGCGGTCGCGGAGGTCGTTCGGCGAGGCCGGCAGAGCGGTGGCGAGGAAGTCGCTCTTCAGGCGGTAGACGACGGGGCGGTCGGAAACCCGGGCCTCCAGGACGGACAGACCGTCTTCGGATTCGGCGACCTGGCGGAGGTAGATCACGAGAGGCTGCGGAATGCCGTAGATCTGCATCTGGAGGACGGCGGCGCCCTCCGGAAGCGGGTTCGGGATCTCTTCGGCAACCGACGCCTCCTTTGCCACTTCCTCGATCTGGAGCTTTCCGATCGCGGTGAGGAGCCGGTCCATGGCTTCGCGGTCGGCCCAACTGACCAGAGGCGCGGAGAGCGCCCAATCCTGCTGCGGCGGGACGATGCGCCGTTGCAGCGCGATCTCGCCGGAGGACTGGCGGATCACCAGCTGCACGACGGCACCGACGGGCGCGGAGAGCAGCTTGCGGTCGCGCAGAGACTGGAGCGGGCTTTCCAGCCAAGGGCGCAGGTTGCCGTCGACGACGAAGGTGCCGGCGGCGCTCCCTTCGCGACGGGCGTAGATCGAGCCGGTGCGGGGAGCCTCGACGCCGAGGACCAGCGTTTCCTGGACCTTCGACTCCCCTTCCCCACCCGGTCCGGAGATCGTGACGCGGATGGCCCGGTCGCCTTCGAGGCCGAGCGGCGTGGCCTCGGGAAGATCGTCGCTCTTTCCGAGATCGTCGACGATGCCAAGGTGGTTCAGGCGGTCGAGCAGGGCGACGGCGAGCGTGGGATCGACGCGGTCCTCCTCGGGCTCGGCGAAGAACCAAGTCCCCTCCCGCTTGGCCAGGACCGTCTTCGCGACGCCCCGCTCGACGACGATCCGGTCGATTCCGTCCGGTTCGAAGCGCACGAGCACCTTGGCGAGATCGGCGGCGCGCTTGCCGGCGGTCGGCTGGTGGTCCACGCGATGGATCGCGGCACCGAGTGCGAGCGCGGTCGCGGCGAGGACGGCGGTGGTGGCGAGTCTCATGAATGGTCTCTCGGAAGGGGTTCAGGCCCGTCTCCTCAGCCAGACCCAGCCGCCCGCGATGAGGGCGAGACCGGGCAGCACGAGGATGAGCAGGCTTTGCAGTAGGGCGAGCTTGTCCGGGTGGATGCCTAGGGTAAAGACGGTGGGCTGCCGCGGCGAGATGCCGACGAGCGCCTCGCGGTTCATCACCCAGTTGATCGAGGCCATGGTGAAGTCGGCGGCGACCTGCGAGGTCTGCCCGGCGGGCGAAATCAGGTTGGCGTTGCCGACGACGACGAGGCGCGAGGAGCCCTGGAGCAGTCCGGCGTCGCCCGGCACCCCTTTCTCCACCGCGGCGGCGGCGAAGACGGGATTGGGCTGGCCGTGATCGAGGGCGGGATTGTAGGAGACGTCCTCCTCCTGGAATTCCGTCTCGCCCCAGAAGCCGGAGGCGGCGATCATCAGAGGAATCGGGCGGATGTTCTCGGAGAGGAGGAGATCGTCGCCCGCCAGCACCTCGATGGACTGGGTCTGTCCGGGCAGCGTGAGGGAAAGGGCGGCGCGCTCGCGGGTCGGTCCGGTGCCCGGCATGAGGGAGACGGGCACATCGTAGGTCTTGCGGGCGGCCACGCCGGGAATGCTCACGACGCTGAGAACGCGGTCGGCCCGGGGGGCGACGCCATGCTCGCGCAGCAGGGAATGCAGCTTCGGCGCCGGGGCCGCGGGATCGAGGAAAATGACGAGACCGCCCCGGCGGCTGTCCCAGAATTCCCTCACGAGCTCCAGCTCCCGCTCGGTGAGATCCTCCGTGTTTCCGGCGAAAAAGAGCACGTCGGCATCCTCGGGGATGGCCTCCCGGCCCTCGAGGACGAGTCCCTCGAGGCGGGCGTTCTGGGCATTGGCGAGGGGCTGGAGCTGTTCGGCGATACGCACGAGCTCCTCGGCGCGGCGGTCGCCGGTGAGGAGGTAGATCTTCCGCTGCCGCTGCTCGGTGACCTCGAGGATGGCGGAGGTGAGGACCTCCTCCCCCTTGAACTCCACCGCTCCCCCGCCCGCCAGGTCGCGGTTCACGAGCTCCTCCGCCGGAATCGTCCGGGTCCGTCCGTTCTCGCCGATGACGACGAGCTGGTCGCCGGTGAATTCGATGCCGTGCCGGTCGCGCAGTTCCCCCAGTCTCGCCCGGCTGCGGCTGAGATCCAGATATTCCGCGACGACGGAGTCGCCGCCGAGGCGGTCGTATTCGGAGACGAGTCCCCTCACCTCCGGCTGCAGGTCGGAGCGCTCGAGAAAGGCCATCACGATGCGGACTTCCGTTCCGAGCCCCTCCAGCACCTGCCGCGTCGTCTCCGAGACGCTGAAGCGGCGGTTCTGCGTCAGGTCCCAGGCCGTGTGGCGGCGGCAGCTGAGGTAGTTCGCCTGGCAGAAGACGATGAGGATCAGCGCCACCTGCACCGCCACAAGGAGGGCGGTGCGTCCGCGCTCGAGCCGACGGCGCGTGCCCGACCAGGAGGCCGCGCCGTTCGATTTCGGTTCTGGATCGGGGTTGGACATAGGAAGGGGCTTGGACCGCTGATTGACGCTGATCTACGCTGATTGTTTCGAGGTCAGGCCCGCCACTTGCGCGACTCCAGCGCATGGTGCGTCAGCGAGAGCAGCAGGGCGCTGAAGCTGAGGTAGTAGACCGCGGGGCGGCTGTCGACGAGCCCTTCGGTGAGGAAGTTCATGTGCTCGGTCGTCGAGAAATAGGCCATCGCGTCGGCCCAGACCGAACCGGGGGCGAGGCCGAAATTCTGGAGGAAGCCGAGGAAATAATGCAGCATGACGAAGACGAAGGTCAGCATCGCGGCGATGAGTGGATTCGCCGTGAGCGCGGAGGCCAGCGTGCCGATGGCGACATGGAAGGCCCCGACGAGGAAGAGGCCGATGGCGCCCCCGAGCACGGCCCCTTCGTGGTAGGCGGCGGCCTCGCCGGTGAGGAGGCGGAACAAGGGGAAGAACAGGAACACCGGCAGGACGAGCACGAGATAGGCGGCGACGGCGGCCGCGTATTTCGAGAGGACCACCTCCGCCGTACGCACCGGCGCAGTGAGGAGCCCCTCGATCGTGCCCATCTTCCGCTCGTCGGCGAAGAGCCGCATCGTCAGCAGCGGGAAGAGGATGAGGTAGCCCATCCAGAACCATCCCGAGGAGAAGAAATTGTGGACGAGGCCGCGCGGGCTCGGCTGATGCTGCATCGCCCGCACCATGCTGACGAAGAGCCATCCGTTCAGAAAGGTGAACAGCGCCATCGCCACATAGGCCAGCGGCGAGAGGAAAAAGGACCGGAACTCCTTGAGGAACAGGATGGAGAAGGGGCGCATGGGGGCGGGGCGGGAGCCTCGGTAAAAGGTAAAAGGTAAAAGGTGAAAAGTAAAAGGTCGGGATGGGGATTCAGAGTGAGTGAGCGTTATTTTGCCCTAGCGGTCAGTCACCTGACTTTGCCGGGTTGGCCGCGCCAAATTCCTTTGAGGCTAATACGGATGTAACTAACATGGCAAACGCCTTCATATCGACAGCTCCTTCTCCAGAATACTCTGGACTGACTTTTCCGTCAGAAACAAGGTGACAACATAAGGCGCTGAGCGGATGGCCGAATCTGGAAAAG
>CAYSZN010000086.1:0-9520 GCA_964435425.1 uncultured Akkermansia sp.
CGCCGATCTGACTCCCTCTCCCGGCCTGATCCCCTACGACGTGATCCAGCCCCTATGGTCCGACGGATCGGACAAGCAGCGCTGGATCGCAATCCCGAACGACGGCACGCCGAACTCCGCCGACGAGCGCATCGGCTGGTCGGAGGAGGGCAACTGGGATTTCCCGAAGGGCACCGTCCTCGTCAAGCATTTCGAGGTGCCGGGCCGCCGCCTCGAAACCCGCTTCTTCCTCCTCGGCGAGGATGGCGTCTGGTTCGGCTTCACCTACCGCTGGCGCGAGGACGGAAGCGATGCGGAGCTCCTCCCCGAAGAGCCCCTCGACGAGACCTTCACCGTGAACGGCACGACCCGCACCTGGCACTTCCCGGGACGCAACGAATGCGCCTCCTGCCACACCGACGCCGCGGGCAAGGCGCTCGGGGTGAGAACGCGCCAACTCAACCGCGACTTCTTCTACGAGACGACGGGGCGCAGCGCCAACCAGCTCGTCACCCTGAACCGCCTCGGCTTCTTCTCCCCGGCGATCGACGAATCGCGCCTCGCCACGGTCCTGACCGCGAAGCACCAGAACGACAGCACCGCCACCCTCGAGCGCCGCGCCCGGAGCTATCTCGACGCCAACTGCTCCCACTGCCACCAACCCGCCGCCCCGACCCAGGCCGCCTTCGACGCCCGGCTCACCACTCCGCCCTGGCACCAGAACCTGATCCAGGCCGATCCCGCCAACGATCTCGGCATCCCCGGTGCCCTCCTCGTCGCACCGGGGCACATCGAGCTCTCCACCCTGCACCACCGCGTCGGCTCCACGACTCTCGGCGTCGCGATGCCGCCCATCGCGAAGGGAGTGGTCGACGAGGCAGGGCTCCAGCTCCTCGCCGACTGGATCGCCAGCCTCGATCCCGCCATCGGCCCGACCGGTCCCGTCACGGGAACGCCGCCGCAGGATCACAGCGCCCCGATCCTGACTTTGACAAAAACGGGTGGCTCCCCGGTCGTCGACGGGGCCTTCACCGCGACGCTGACGGCGAGCGAACCTATCCTCGGCCTCACGGCCGGCGATTTCGTCGTCGACAACGGAACGGTCTCGAACGTGAACGGTTCGGGCACAACCTGGACGTTCACGGTCACCCCGTCCGCCGTCGACTCGGGGTCGGTCACGATTCCCTCGGACCGCGTCACCGACGCCCGGGGCAACGCCAATCCGGCCCTTTCCACCCCTCTCCTCTTCGACTTCCAGATTCCTACCAATCCCGGCAATCTGCTCACCAACGGTGACTTCGAGAACGGGCTCGACGGCTGGGACCGCGGCCCGTCGGTCACGGCGGCCTCCTCCGCCTACCGGGGGATCTCCGCCGTCTCCATCGGCACATCGACCTGGCTCGTGAGGACGATTCCCGTGGACGAACTGGCCGACTACCTCTACAACGGCTGGATCTCGTCCTCCGCGCCAAACGTCCGGGCCGAGGCCGGTCTCACCTTCTGGGATGCGAACGGCGTCTGGATCCACGACCGCGTCGTGCCGCTCGCGCCAGGGACAGGCTGGGAACGCTTCGAAATTGCCTTCACCGCTCCGGTGGCCGCCCGCACCGTCTCCGTCTGGATCCTCACCGACGGCAGCGGGGGGCTCCTCGCCGACGAGCTCTCCGTCCTCCCCGGAGGTCCGGGCGAAGAGCGTCCCTTCTATCGTCCTGGTCTCACCAACCGGCTCGAAAACGGCGGCTTCGAAGCCGGAATCACCCCCTGGGACTCAGGCGGCCCCGTGTCGCTTTCCTCCTCGGCGCACACCGGAGCGCAGGCCATCCGGCTTGGCCTCGACGGATTCGTCGTGCAGACCTTGCCCGCGACGCCCGGAACGCGCGTCGCTCTGAGCGGTCGCTACTTCACCGGCGGGGCAGGCCGTCTCGAGGTCGGTTTCTCCTTCTGGGGCGGTGCCGGCGTCTGGATCACGGACCGCACCCTCGTTCTGGAGGAAACGGCCAGCTATGAACCCTTCCTCGTCGACACCACCGTGCCGGAAGGAGCCACCACCCTGACGGTCTGGGCCTGGCGGGCCACCGATGGGGAGGCGACGCTCGACGACCTCGTCCTCTTCGATCCCGACGAGGAACCCGTTTCCCCCACGAACCTCCTCACGAACGGCGGGTTCGAAAGCGGTGGCTTCGCTCCCTGGGACACGGGAGGCACCGACCTGCGCCTCGTCACCGGAGCCCGGAGCGGCAGCGCGGCGGCGCGGCTCGGCGCTGACGCGTTCCTCGTGCACAACCAAGCCGCAGTCGGAGGCCAGACCTTCACCTTTTCGGGGCACTACCGGACCGAGAGCGGAACTCCGGGCGCCCGCGAGGCCGGGTTCTCCTTCTGGAGCGCCACCGGTGCATGGCTCGGTGACGCCGTCCTGCCCCTCGATCCCACCGGCAGCTACCAGCCTTTCTCCGTGGAGGGCTCCGCTCCCGCCGGGACCGCCTCTCTCTCCGCCTGGATCTGGTGCGGGGGCAACGGAGGCGGACTGGTCGTCGACGATCTCGTCCTCGTGGAGGGCGCTTTCCCCGACCTGAACCTCACCGGATCGCCCGAGGCCATGGCCGAGCAGGTCGAGACCGGAGCGACCATGGCCCAGATGAGTCTGAAGAGCGGCCGCACCCTCGATCTTGCCGAGGCCTCCTCGGACGCCCTGCTTTCGCAGGCCTTCGGACAACCCGACGTGGTCGTCGCCTCGGGATGGTCGGCGGATTCCACCCGTACCGTCCGCACGACCGGTGCCGGAGGAAAGCGCAAGACCCTCGCGACCACGGTCGAGGGCCCCGGCATCGTGGCCGCGCGCTGGTCGCTCGACGCCGCCCACGGCGGGGGAGCGCTGAAGCTCCTCGTCGATGGGAAGGTGCGCGCCACCAGCGAAGGCTCCGGCGGCTGGCAGACCGTCGCCGCTACCCTCTCGAGTCCGGGACCGCACACGGTCGAATTCCGCTTCGAACCCGGCTCCGGCGCACGCTCCGCCGCCGTGGACGACTTCCGCTTCCATCCGGGTGCCCCCGTGCTCCAGCCCGATCTCGCCGTCGGCGTCCGCGCCAAGCGCCTCGTCGGTCTCGGCATCCACAACCGCACCGCCATGCGCCAAAGCGTCTGGACAACGGCGCGGAAGAGGACCGTCGCGAAATTCCACCTGCAATGGCGCAACGCCGCTCCGGCGACCCGCGACGGCGCACGCCTCGCCGGTCCTTCGGGCAACCGCACGAACCGGGCCGTCTATTTCCGGACCGGTGCAGGCCGCCGCAATGTCACCTCCGGCATCGTCCTCGGCCGCCACGAGACGGCCGCCCTCGCTCCCCGCGCCTCCGAGACCTACGAAGTCCGGGTGCAGGCGGCTGGCCGGGGAAGGAAGCGGACCGGGTTCGCCGGATTCCTCCGCGCCCGTTCGCTTCTCGACGCCGCCAGAGCGGACGCCGTGCGGGTGCAGGCCCTGCCCAAGTGAGCCTGCCCCCCTCCCCCTGCCAAGCCCGTTCGATCCCAAATTCCAGCAAAGAACGCGGAGGCAGGCGAAAACGCTCTCTCCATCGACTGCGCCCTTCCTCCGCAGCGGCCCACCGGGACGGTTCTCCCCCCGGTCTCTGGCCGGTTCCATGCCGCCCTCAACGGCGGCCTCGGTGGAAAGAGGCAGGGACGCAAGCGGCCTCGTTATCCAAGACCGCTTGACGCTGGCATCCCTTCCGCCCACACTGCCGTTTCCGCGCCATGCCGCCGCCTCGAAACGTCCTGCTCGCCTCCGTCACCCTAGCTATTGCCGGACACGCGACCTCGGACGGAGTTGCCCAGACACCATCCCGACCAAGCAGCGTCGAACAGGGCCAGAGCTCCCTGCGCGACTCGTTCTCGCAGGAATACGAGGACGCGGTACGCGCCGCCGAGGCGGACGGAACCCAATTCCGCTACCGCTTCCGCTCCTTCTATCTGTCGCGCAGCGACTTCGACGGCTCGCGGAAGGAGGCCTGGGCCGCCGGTGGCTGGATTGGGGCGAAAACTTCCTATCTCGCCGAGCGCGTCGCCTTCGGAACCACGGGCTACACGTCGCAGCGGCTGCATGGCGAACTGGACGAGGACGGCACCCGGCTGCTCTCTCCGGGGCAATCGGGCTACGACGTCCTCGGCGAGCTCTACACCGACATCAGGGTCACCGAAACGCTCCATTTCCATGGCGGGAGGAAGGAATACGACACTCCCTACCTAAACCGCAACGACAGCCGGATGACGCCGAACACCTTCGAGGCGGCCTCCCTCATCGGCATTCAGCCCTTCGGTGGCGGAGGAGGACGCCTGCGCTACGGAACCGGCTATTTCCACCGCATCAAGACAAGCAACTCGGACGAGTTCATCTCCATGTCGGAGGCGGCGGGCGCCACGGTGGAGCGGGGCGTCGCCGCCATCGGCGGCATCTACGAATCCGACGACTTCTCGATCGGGGCCATCGACTACCTGAGCCCCGACATCGCGAACATCCTCCACGCTGAGATGAAAGCCACCCTCCCCGTCTCCCCGGACTGGCAGCCGCGCGTCACCCTGCAATACTCCGACCAGCGGAGCCATGGAGACGAGTTGCTCACCGGCGGCGAGTTCTCGGCGCATCTCTTCGGGATCAAGGCCGAGGCTCCGGCCGGGCCCCTCGATCTCACGGCGGCCTGGACCCGCGCCGGTGGCGACCGCGACCTCATGAGCCCGTGGGCAGGGCATCCGGGGTTCACCGCCGTACAATACAGCGACTACAACCGGAACGGAGAGGAGGCCCTGCTCTTCCGCGCCGCCCACTCCTTCGAAAGCCTCCCGGGATTGAGCGTCTATGCGCTCTGGGTGAACGGATCCGATCCCGACGATGCCGCAGCCTTTCGGCGGGACGAGGGCAACCTCAATCTGGAATGGGCACCGCCCGAAGGCGAGCTTTCCGGCCTCTCCATCCGGCTCCGCTATGCCAAGGTCGAGGAAAGAAGCCCCGCCGGACGCAGTCTCGACGAGTTCCGCGCCATCCTGAACTACGGCATCGAATGGTAGCGCCGGCGGAACCCCAGGAGGCACGTCCTGACCACCTTGACACCCCTCCATTGTCCAGACTGCGCATCAAGCACTACGGACCATTTGACATTTCCCCAAATTCCGGTTAAGTGCGCCCTTCACCCGAATCCCGCCCGTCATGGCAGTCCCGAAACGTAAAACTTCGAAAATGAAAAAGCGCCTCCGCCGCTCCGGCCAGCGTTGGCGCGCCCGCAAGCTGAACGTGTGCTCCGAATGCGGCAGCGCCGCTCCGTCCCACACCGCCTGTCCGAGCTGCGGATACTACAAGGGACGCCAAGTGCTCACGGTCGACGAGCTTTGACCGTTTCCCCTTCTCCCATTTCCCGACTTGCTGCGAAGTCACCTCCATCGAGGTGGCTTTGTGCTTTTCGGGGTTGCATGTTGGCATCGCGTGTTCCTCAATAGCGGCCTGACTCACGGATGAGAATCGCTCTGGATGTGATGGGAGGCGACAAGGCCCCCGATGCCATCGTGGCGGGCGCGGTCGAGGCTCTCGAGGCCTCCGGCCGCGACCTCCAGAAGCTGTATCTCGTCGGCGAGGAATCCATCGTGAAGCAGGAGCTGAACCGCCGCTCCTACGCCCATGCGAAGCTGGAGATCGTCCACGCCTCCGAAGTCGTGACGATGCACGATTCGGCGGTGAAGTCGGTGAGGCAGAAGAAGGACTCCTCCATCAGCGTCTCCGTCGACCTGGTGAAGCGCGGGGACGCCGACGCAATCGTCAGCGCGGGGAACACCGGGGCCGCCGTGGCCGCCGCGACGATCAAATGGCGCCACATCCCGGGTGTCGAGCGTTCCGGCATCGCCTCGCCCCTGCCGAGCGAGCACGGCCCCTGCAACATCATGGACGCGGGGGCCAACGTCGACGCGAAGCCCTCGCACCTGCTCGGCTACGCCATCATGGGCAGCGTCTACGCCCGCCATGTGCAGGGCAAGGAGAAACCCGTCGTCGGGCTCATGTCCGTGGGCGAGGAGGACTCGAAGGGCACGGACTTCACGCGCGAGGTCTTCGAGCTGCTCCGTGCGACCGACCTGAACTTCCGCGGAAACGTCGAGGGTCACGATCTCTTCGAGGGCAAGATCGACGTCGTCGTCTGCGACGGCTTCGTCGGGAACGTCATCCTGAAATCCTGCGAGGCGACGGCCAAGGCCATGTTCAAGTGGCTGAAGCAGGAGCTCGGCGCCAGCCCCGTCCGCAAGATGGGCGCGCTGATCGCCAAGGACGCCTTCGCCGCCGTGAAGGAGCGCGGCAACTACGAAACCTACGGCGGCAGCCCCCTGCTCGGCGTCAACGGCGTCTGCATCATCGGCCACGGCTCCAGCTCCCCCCTCGCCGTCCGCAACGCCATCCGCGTGGCGATGGAATCCGTGAAGCACCACGTCAACCCGCACATCGAAGAAGAGATGGACCGATACTCGGAACTCATCTATTGAATTCCGGAATCCGAAGCCCGAAACCCGACCTTCCAGCCTTGAACCCCGAACCTGAAACTTTCCGCGCCTGCCCCGTCCGCGTCGCCGGAACGGGCAGCTACCTGCCCGAACGCGTCATGACGAACGGCGAGCTGGAGGAGACGGTGGACACCTCGGACGAGTGGATCACCAGCCGCACCGGCATCCGCGAGCGGCGCATCGCGAAGGAGGGCGAGTTCACCAGCCACATGGCGAGCGAGGCGGCGCGCCGGGCGCTCGCCCAGGCCGGCGTCGATGCGGCCGACATCGAGCTGATCGTCGTCGCCACGATCACCCCCGACACCCTCACACCCGCCACGGCCTGCTACGTGCAGCAGCAGATCGGCTCTCTCAAGGCCGTCGCCTTCGACGTCTCGGCGGCCTGCTCGGGCTTTCTCTACGCGATGGAGCTCGCCCGCCACGCCGTCGGCGCGGGAGCCTTCCGCAACGCCCTCATCATCGGCGCGGAGAAGCTGAGCGCCTTCGTCGACTGGAACGACCGCAACACCTGCGTCCTCTTCGGCGACGGAGCCGGGGCGGCGGTGCTGCTGCCCTCGACCAACGGCGGCGGGCGCATCCTCTCCTCCACCCTCGGTACCGACGGCGCGCAGGCGGAGCTGCTCAACATCCCCGGCGGCGGATCGGCCTGTCCCGCGCCTCCCGGAGGTGCCGCGACGAAACCGGCCGTCCTCTCGATGCAGGGGCGCGAGGTCTTCAAGCACGCCGTCAACGCGATGCGCAAGGCCGCCAACGACGCCATCGACGCTGCGGGCCTGAGCATCGCCGACATCGACCTGATCATCCCGCACCAGGCCAATCTGCGCATCATCGACGCGATCGTGGAGCGGCTCGACTTCAAGCGCGAGAACGTCTTCATCAATCTCGACAAATATGGCAACACCTCGGCCGCGGCTGTGGCCATCGCCCTCGACGAGGCGCATCGCGAAGGCCGGGTGAAGGCGGGCGACCGCATCCTGCTCGTCGCCTTCGGCGCCGGCCTGACCTGGGCGAGCGCGGTGATCGAATGGTGATTTCGACGAGCGGAAGGAGGGCGGCCGTTGTCAAAGACCTCGTCGCGCGATGATCCTGCTTGCCGAGACCACCTTCCAACTGGCCCATCCGTGGGTGCTCCTGCTGCTGCTGCTCATCCCGCTGCTCGCAGTGCTCAAGGCGCGCTCGGGGAACGAGGGCGCGGTCGTCTTCTCCTCCCTGCACATCCTCGGGCGGCTCGGCCCGGTGGCGCGGGGACGGGCGGGCGGCTTCCGTCTCGCCAGCCTCTTCCTCTCGCTCGCCTGCGTCATCGCCGCCCTTTCCCGTCCCCAGTGGATCGACAAGACCGAGGAGGTCACCGAGAGCGGTGTCGAGCTGATCCTCGCCATCGACGTCTCGCGCTCCATGCAGGTCGAGGACTTCACCATCGAGGGTCGCCGCGCGAACCGGCTCCAGGCGGCGAAGAAAGTGACCCGGGACTTCATCCGGGGCCGCACCAGCGACCGCATCGGCCTGCTCGCCTTCGCCGGCAGACCCTATCTGGCCAGTCCCCTGACCCTGTCGAAGGCCTGGCTGGAGGGCCCCATGGGGCTCGGCCGCGTCCAGATCGGCCTCGTCGAGGACGGCACCGCGATCGGCTCCGCCCTGGCCGCGGCGGCGAAGCGGCTCGACAAGCGCAGCTCCAGAAGCAAGGTCGTCGTCCTCCTCACCGACGGGGTCAACAACGCCGGCCGCCTTTCGCCGATCGAGGCGGCCAAGCTCGCGAAGACCCTCGGCATCCGCGTCTACACCATCGCGGTCGGCAGCTACGGCGACTACGTCGTGCAGACGCCGATGGGACCGCAGCGCCTCCATCAGGAATTCGACGAGGAGACCCTCAAGGAGATTGCCCGCAT
This sequence comes from uncultured Akkermansia sp., assembly GCA_964435425.1. Taxonomy (GTDB): domain Bacteria; phylum Verrucomicrobiota; class Verrucomicrobiia; order Verrucomicrobiales; family DEV007; genus Arctic95D-9. Next base: position 8,394 of record CAYSZN010000086.1, read on the forward strand.
CGCCGACGGCGAGTACTTTCGCGCCCAGGACACGACGGGGCTGGAGCGCATCTTCGCCCTCATCGACGAAATGGAGAAGACTGAGATCAACCGGCGCACCCGGATCGAGAGCGAGGAATGGTTCCATTGGTTCGCCCTCGCCGGGCTCGGCTTCGGGCTCCTCACGATGATCGGCGACGACACTTTCTGGAGGCGCTTTCCATGAACGAGTTGACCTTTGCCGAACCGAACTGGCTCTGGGGCGGACTCCTTCTCCTCCCCCTGCTCCTCCTGCGTCTGTTCTCCCACCTGCGCACCGCCCGCCAGCTGCCCGGACTCGTCTCGCCCCGGCTCGCCCACCGCCTCGTCAACGGGGCCGGACAGGCGCGACGCTGGGCCGTCTTCGCCCTCCAGAGCCTCGCCCTCGCCTGCCTCCTCGCCGCCCTCGCGAGACCGCAGATGGGCTACGAGGAGATCGAGAGCGAATTCGACGCGCGGAACCTCCTCCTTGCGATCGACACCTCGCGCAGCATGATGGCCGACGACCTGGCGCCGAACCGCCTCTCCCGCGCCAAGCTGGCGGCGAAGGACATCGTCCTCTCCCTGCCGGACGACCGCATCGGCCTCGTCGCCTTCGCGGGCAAGCCCTTCCTCCAGGCTCCCCTCACCGTGGACCACGAGGCCGTCCTCGATGCCATCGACCAGCTCGACACCGAGACCATCCCGCGCGGCGGGACGAACCTCAGCGCCGCCGTCGCCCTCGCCATCGAGACGGTGGAGGAGGCGAAGCTCGGCCCCAGCGCCCTCGTCCTCTTCTCCGACGGCGAAGCGCTCGAGGGACTCGGCGAGATCGAGAAAATCCGGGAGCGGGCCGCCGGCGCGGGGCTCAGCCTCCTCGCCGTCGGCGTCGGCACGGCCGAGGGCGCCATCATTCCCGAGACCGACGACGCCGGACAGATCCTCCCCGGTGTCTTCGTGAAGGACGAGAACGGGCAGGTCGTGCGGACCCGCCTGACGACCGAAGCCCTGCGCGCCCTTGCCGCGGACGGCGGCACCTACCTCCACCTTGGCGGCGCGGCCTCCCTCACCCAGGTCGTCGACCAGATCCGGCGCGGCATCGCCAGCTCGCGCGAGGACGGCGAGACCAC
>CAYSZN010000087.1:0-9363 GCA_964435425.1 uncultured Akkermansia sp.
GTGAAGAAGGGCTCGAAGATCTTCGCCTGCACTTCGGGCGGGATGCCTTCGCCCTCGTCCTCGACGCTGAGGCAGACGAATTCGCCCGGAGCCACTTCGGGGTGCGCGCGGAGGTCGGCGGCGGTGAGGATGCGGTTGCCCGAGCGGAGGCGCAGCGTGCCGCCCTTCGGCATGGCGTCCTTCGCATTGACGGCCATGTTCATGATGACCTGCCCCAGCATGCCGACGTCGGCCATGACCCGCCACGGGGTGGGTTCGAGCTCCAGCTCGATGCGGATGCGCCGGTCGATCGTGGCCGAGAGAATGTCGCGCACTTCGGCCAGGACGAGGTTTGCGTCGCAGGGGCGCAGATCCATGCGGCTGCGGCGGGAGAAGCCGAGGAGCTGCTTCACGAGCTCGGCGGCGCGCTCGCCCGCCTTGATGGCGTGGGCGAGGCTTTCGCGGGCCTCCTCGCCGCTGCGGTCGCCGATCTCCATCTTGACGAGGGCGAGGTTGCCGAGGATGCCGGCGAGGAGGTTGTTGAAGTCGTGGGCGATTCCACCGGCGAGCTGGCCCACCGCCTCCATCTTCTGCGATTGGCGCAGCCCCTCCTCGAGCTGTCTCCGCTCGGTGAGGTCGCGGGTGCTCCAGACCCGGCCGATGGCGTTCCCGCGCAGGTCGCGGATCGGTGCCGAGTGGACGTGGAGGATGCGCGTTTCGGGCGTCGAAAGAACGACTTCGTGGTCGATGACGCTGCCGGAGGAGCGTTTCTCGCGCCATTCCCTTGCGGTCTCGGTGGAGAAGCCGCCCCGCTCGGCGAAGGCGTCGAGAAGGATGTCGGCGGAGACTTCCGCCTTCGGGTCGAACCCGAGAAGGCTGAGGAAGAGGTCGTTGACGACGGTGACCTTGCCGCAGAGATCCTCGACGAGGAAGCCGTTGTTGGTGCTCTCGATGGCGGCCTGGAGGCGGGCGTTGGCTCTCTCCAGCTCGGACTGGCTCTGATGCAGGCTCTCGGTGCGCGAGGCGACGAGTCTCTCGAGGCTTTCGCGGTGGTCGGCGAGCTCCCCGACCATGCGGTTGAAGAGGGCGGCGAGGTCCCTGGTCTCCGAGGATCCTTCGGTCTCGTCGGCCCGTACCGCGAGGTCGCCGGCGGCCACTTGGTCGGCGACGGCGCCGATGTTCTCCAGAGGGCGTGAGATCAGGCGAGACAGGAAGATTCCGAGCGGGCCGGCGACCAGCACCATGCCGAGCGCGGCGGCGGCGAGCGCCAATGCGGCGTGGCGGGCCACGGCGGTCACTTCATCCATCGGCTTCATGGCGAGGACGATCCAGGGGGAGTCGACCTTTGTGGCCGCTTTGGAGAGCACTTCGCTGGAATAGAGATAGGACACGCCATTGGGGGCGGTGTAGATGCCGGTCCGATGCTCGAACCAATGCGTCGCGGGGGCGTTGGGATCGAACTTGTCCAGCAGCGACGAGGATTCGTCCCCGGAGAGCGTGTTGCCGAGCTCGTCGAGCAGGTAGACGAGGCTGCCCTTGCCGATGGAGCTCTCGTCGAGGACAGAGAGGATCCGGGAGAAGGAGAGCCGCGCCTTCACGACATGGTGGGGCGCGGGCGCGTCGTCCTCGTCGCCTTGCTCGATCGGGAGATAGACCGTGAGGTAGAGGCCGTCCTTGCCGAGCGCCCTCTGGGGATGGGACATGACGACCTTCCCATTGAGGGCGTCTCGGAACCAGTCGCTGTATTCACGGAAGGCGGGATGCTCCTCGGCGGTGGAGCCGATGAGGAAGCCGTTTTCGTCGTAGAGGCTGATGTCGGTGTAGATTTCGAAGATGCGGACGAGGCGGTGCATCTCCTTGAGCTTCGATCCGATGTCGCCGTCCGGGTTGGCGAAAAAGGGGTTCGACTGGAGGGAGCTGAGCTCCCTTGCCGTCCGGTCCGTCACCTCGGCTACAAGCCGGCCGAGCTGGGTCGAGGTTTCCGTCAGCTTTTCCACTTCCTGCTGGCGCAGGTTCCGGTTCAGCATCGCACCGAGAGGCACCAGCACGACGACGAGAGGCACGAGGCCTGTCAGCGCCATGGAGGTGAGGAGCCGGTTGCGGATGGTCGACATTGCAGACGGGGAGCGGATGCCCGGATCGGAGGGTTTCCTGGTTCACCACCAGGGGGATGGTCGGGTCGGCGGGTTGGGATGCGCCAGGACCACGGTGCGTTCGGGGAGAGTCGTCATGCCGTTGGTGCGGCCCCCGGAGATGATCCGCAGGAGCGCTTGATTGACGTGCTTTGCGACATCCGAATGGAAGTGGACGAAGCGGCATTGCTTCATCGCCGCCTCCGACGGATAGAGCACGGGATTGCCTTGCAGGGTGGGATTCAGTCTGAGCCGGGCTTCGGGCTTCGGACTGGCGTAGAGCAGGGCCTCGGTCGTCTTGGCCGAGACCTCCGGGGAAGTCATGAACCGGATGAACTCCTGCGCGAGCCTGGGGGACCTTGCATCGCGCGTCAGGGCGAAGCTGTCCATCCAGAGCGGAGCGCCCTCTTTCGGCAGGACGACATCGATGCTGGGATTTCGTGCGGCCCGGATGAGGGCATCCCCATTGTAGGTGACGACCAGATCGACATCGCCTGCCTCGAGGGCGTCCAGACCGGAGTTCAGGTCCTTCATGTGCATGGTGAGCTTGGGAAAGCGCTGCTCGATGCGGGCGGCGGCCTTGTCGATCTGGTCCTTGGTGGCAGTGGTCGGGTCGTGGCCGAGAGCAAGGAGAGCCAGCCAGATGAGATCGCTCGGTTCGTCGAGAACCGCGATGTTCAGATCCTCCCGCCAGAGCAGTTCCCAGCTGGGTTCGAGATCCCGGAGAACTTCGGAACGGCCGGCCAGGACGGTCAGACCCCAGAGATAGGGAACGGACCGGCGGTTCGCCAGGGTGGTGGCGGGTTTGAGAAACTCTTCGGTCTCGGTGGAAATGGTTCCGAGCAAGGCCGGATCGAGATCGCCCAAAAGCCTGAGATCGTCCAGATCCCGAAGCGTCTGCTCGTCCGCAACGACCAGATCGAACTCGGCAGGACGCGAGGAAAGGGCCTGTTTGAGCTGCTCGCTGTTTTCGATTTCGGTGACGACCAGCTTTGCGCCGTGCTCGCGTTCGAAGCGGGCGACGGCCTCGGGCATCAGGTAGTCCTCCCAGATAAGGAGAGAGAGTGTGGACTCCGAGCCAGATTTGGAAGTCTTCCGGAGCCCTTGTTCGGCCGAAGTCCCGGGCTCTGATTTCGACGGGGAAATGCCAGATCTGAAGGGCTTTTCCGTTTCGCTTAAGTCAGGATGGGCCTTCGGGAGGCGATTTCTCGAATTCACCGAGATACCGGGGGCGGTGGCTGATTCTCCCTCCGCGGACGGCGTCGGTGGAGAGAATTGAGAGTCTCGGCACCCTGTCACCGAGAGGCCTAGCGACACAGCGATCCACAGATGTCCCCGGAGGCAATGGAAACATTTTGAGATAAGCCACATGAGGATTTTGGCGTTGGTTTAAAATTACCATAATAATAATAAATATTTCAAGATATGCAAGACTAAAAGAAGAGAAATTATTTGAGAAACTTCTCGATTCTTACTCTCATTTCTGCATTTTATGAGTGAATAGAGAATTCTTGCCTGATGTCGCAGAAAATTGAAATCTCGGATTGCGCCCTTGGCTTGGGAGTGTTCGCCAAGGTCCCGATCAAGCCGCGTGAGACCATTTTCTACCTCACAGGGCGACTGATCGACTTCGACGAGGCCGTGGCTTCGGAATACGGAGAGCATTCCATCCAGATTGGCTTGAATCGCTACGTCAACCCGCATTCCTCGGCAGGCTATCCGCATTCTCCGGCTCGCTACATCAACCATTCGTGCTCCCCGAACGCTGGATTCGTCGATGAAATCCGCCTGATCGCGCTGAACGAGATTTGGCCCGGCGAGGAGATTTGCTTCGATTATTCGACCACGATGCTTGAGCGATATTGGGAACTGGACTGCATGTGCGGTACCGCCCAGTGTCGGGGGAGAATTCGCGATTTCGATCTGCTCCCGCTCGCGTGGCAGCAGCACTATATCCGGCTCGGTGTCGTTCCGGACTACATTCTCGATTACATGGAGACCGAGACACAGGTGCGTCGGGTCGCCTGACAATCCTTCGGGAGGCTCGAGGGGAGAACTGGACCAATGTTCATCAACTCAGCTCAAGGTCGTCGCCGGATTCGGCGTCGAACTCCCGGTAGTCGTTTGTGATTTCCTCGCCCGGCAAGATCGGCCGCGTGGCGTAGCACTCGAGGTCGTTGTTCGAGGTGCCCGGTGGAATGACGCAGACCACATTCGGGGTGGGGCTATGGTTCGTAAATCTCGAGTCGTCCGAACAAAGAATGTAGTCGCCCGTGGCCTTGCTCACGAAAGCGTAGTTCAGAAAATTTTCCTTTGCGCCAGGCGGCAGTGTATCGACGAACTCTTTCTTCAGGACGAGATCGAATCGCTCATCGAATTTCCAAACGAGTTGGCCGACCTCGATGGGCTCTCTCGCAAAGCAACCAAGTCCATGAATGGCGCTTTTGCTGACCTCGATTTTTACCATTGTCATCGCATTTCAAGAGGTGCTTGGTAGCAAGGATGGATCGGCTCGGCTGGCGTGTGCGGCATGCGGGACGTTTCGTTCCTACGCGATCCGGGAGAGAAGCAGCAGGGAAACCACTGCAAGTCCCACTCCGAGCCACTCCTTTGGACGCAGCGACTCATTGAAAAAGAGAGCGCCGACAAGACAGAGGAACAGAACCATGGTCAGGCAATACCAGACGCCGATGTAGGCCAGCTTCAAATGAGGCATCACGAGCACCAGCCCAAAGGCGCTCAGGCCATAGATGACAAGGCCGACGGCGAAATTCCAGTTGAGGAACGGCAGCTTGTTCGAACTGGCCACTTTGAGGAAGTAGTCACCCGCCACCGCTCCGAGAGCCAGCAGGACAGTGATGAGGATCGCGATCGCGTGCGGCTTCATAAAGATTTAATTTCAATGAATCCAAAATACTGAGTTTTTAAAACAAGTCTACCAAAATCCAGTGGGGAAAGTGTTGAGATGGAGGGCGGATCAGAGCGGAATCGCGCCATCACGGCGGGTGGTTCAAACCTCAATATAACAAAAATTATTGATTTTATTGTCTTTTGACTTTAAATTTAAAAATTCTGTATTCTAAACATCATGAATCGCCTCGCCTCCTCTCTTTTTGCGAAACGCGCGGCAGTCGGCCTCGTCATGGTTGCTGGTTGCGTCTTTCTTCCCTCTTGTGGAGAAAAGGGAGAAATGGTCGACTCGGCTCCGCAATCCGACGCTCCTCCCAGTTCGTCCACCCTCACCATCCTGACGTGGGACGATTATTTCTCCCTTGACGTGGTGAAGGAATTTGAAACGGAACATGGCGTTACCGTGAATTTTGAGTCCTTCGACAATTTGGACGAAATGGAGGCGCTACTCCGGTCAAGGCCTTCGGCCTTCGACCTTGTCCTCACCTCCGGCAGCAAGACGGCCGATTTGATTTCCTTGCAGCTCGTTCGACCGCTACAAAAGGAGCTGATCCCGCTGTTCGGAAATCTCGACCGCCGTTTCCTTGATCTGGACGACGACCCCGGCAATGAATATTCCGTGCCTTACATGTGGGGGCCAACCCTGGTGGCATACCGGGCAGACAAGATCTCCGATCCCGAGAAGAGCTGGAAGAGCCTTTGGGACGAGCGTTATCGCGGCCATGTCCTTATGCCGGAAGAGACCTTCGACGCATACAGCGTCGCCTTGCTCGCGTTGGGCCACGACCTCAATTCGCAGGATCCGAAGCATTTGGAAGAGGCCACGAAACTACTGATCGACCAGGTCCAGAGACTCGGCTCACGCTTCGTCGATATCAACGAAGTCAGGAGCAAGCTGCTTTCCGGCGACTGCTGGATCACGATGACCTACAGCAGCGATGCTGGCGTCCTCGCGGAGAAAGAGGAGAACATCGCCTACTTCATCCCGGACGAGGGAGCCTCCTTGTGGCTCGACAGCTTCGTCATTCCGAGGGAGGCGAAGAACGTCCATGAGGCGCATCTCTTCCTCAACTACTTCTGCCGCCCGGAGGTGGCTGCCGCGAATTCGAACGAACTGTGGTGCGCTTCGGCCAACCGGGAAGTCCGTCCCTTCATCTCCAAGGAGATTCTGGCCGATCCCACCATCTATCTCTCCGACGAAGTCTTGAGTCGATGCCACTTCGAAGCCCAGTCGAGTCCTGACCGGCAGCTCCAGATCAATCAGGGCTTCAAGCGGCTCTTCGACCTCGTGCGGGAAATGGAAAGCAGTTCGAGGATGGGGCAGGGCACTGAGGAGCAGAAGGACAATTGAAATCGGCGAAGCTCTGAAGGGACGGTCGGCCTTCCCGAGGACACCAAGTTCGGGTCTTCTGGCAGATTTGTGATCGCAGGTCCGTTCTTGTCGCCGCATGGCTTTGCGCCATAGTGGCGCGAAACCGTCGCCGACGGGGATCGAGTGGTCTTCAGCTCCCACATCTTCCTCTTCTGGTTCCTTCCGCTCGCGCTGCTGCTCTACTACGCGACGCCAAAGGGAGGGAAGTCGCTTGTCCTCGCTCTGGCGAGCTGCGTCTTCTATGGCTGGTGGAATCCGTGGTTTGTCCTCCTCATGATCGCCTCGACGGCGATCGACTACGTCTGCGGAGAGCTCATCGCCCGGGAAGGGGCCACTCGGCGGCAGCGGAAGGCGGCCCTTGTCTTTTCGGTCTGCTCGAACCTCGCGATCCTCGGGTTCTTCAAGTACGCCCTCTTCTTTTCGGAGAATTTCGGCCGGATCGCGAGGGTCTTCGGCCTCGGAACGGTGGAGATGCCCGCCTTCCTCGGGCAGATCGTCCTGCCGGTCGGGATCTCCTTCTACACCTTCCAGTCGATGAGCTACGCCATCGACCTCTACCGCGGCCATGCGGAGAAGGCGCGCAGCTTTCTCGACTTCGCCTGCTACGTCTCGATGTATCCCCAGCTCGTCGCCGGTCCCATCGTCCGCTACGGCACCATCGCCGGCCAGCTGAGGGACAGGGTCCATTCGCTCGACGGCTTCGTCGCGGGCTGGACGCGCTTCGGCTACGGTTTTGCCAAGAAGATACTCCTCGCGAACCCGATGGGGCAGATGGCCGATGCGGCCTTCGAGGCGGGCGCGTCGGGCCCCGCCGTCGCCTGGGCGGGGCTGCTCGCCTACGCCATGCAGATCTATTTCGACTTCTCGGCCTATTCCGACATGGCCGTGGGGCTCGGCCGCATGATGGGCTTCCGTTTCCCGGAGAACTTCAACTCGCCCTACCGCTCGGCCAGCCTCACCGAATTCTGGCGGCGCTGGCACATCTCGCTCTCCTCCTTCCTGCGCGACTACCTCTACATTCCGCTCGGGGGAAACCGCCTCGGTCCGGTCCGCACCTACGCGAACCTTCTCCTCGTCATGCTGATCGGCGGGCTCTGGCACGGGGCGCAGTGGAACTTCGTGCTCTGGGGCGGGCTGCATGGGGTGGTGCTGGCCCTCGAGCGCTGGGGAAGACGTCGCCTCCCCTTCCCCGTGCCGCGTTCCGTGGGATGGATCGCGACGACCCTCGTCGTGCTGTCGGGGTGGGTCTTTTTCCGCGCCCCGGATCTGGATGCGGCCATGGAGTATTTCGCTGCGCTCTTCGGCTGGGGCGGGGATCCGGCCTCGGCGGAGACGCTGGCCGCCACCGCCATCGCGCCGCTCCAGCTCGGGACGCTCGCCGCTTGCTCGGCGGTGGCCTGGTGCCTGCCGAATTCGGGAGCCTGGCTGCAGCGGCTCGATGGGTGGAAGGTCGCGTTTGGCTTTGTCCTGCTCGCCGTCAGCGTCCGGGCGATGGCCTTGCAGGGCTTCAACCCCTTCCTCTATTTCCAATTCTGAGATGAAGAATCCCTACGAGCACGATTGGCTCGACGACGAGGTCCGCGTCGGACGGACGGGGCTCCGTCTCGCCGTCGCCGGAGCCCTGCTCTTCATGCTGATGCCCAAGCTCTCGCTGCTGCTCCCCTCGCTGCGTCCCGATCCGGCGGTGGCGCAGCCGTCCGGGTGGAAGGAGCGTCTGGCCGCGTGGGAGGCGGCGGCAAAGACTCTGCCGCTGTTCGAGTCCTGGCGCTCCGCCGACCAGGCCCGCTTCACCCACCTCCTCGGCGTCGGCAACCGGAAGGTCTTCGTCGGCAGGGATGGCTGGCTCTACTACCGGCCCGATCTCGAGGCGGTCCACGGCAAGGGCCCCTACCACCAGGAGCCGCCTTCGGTCGCCCGCGAGCGGTCCGACCGCTCCTGGCAGCCGCCTGTGCCGGTGATCGAGGCATTTGCCGCCGAACTCGCGAAGCGGGACATCCGGCTCGTCTTCGTCCCCGTGCCGACGAAGCCCATGCTCTGCCGGGAGGGGCTCGGACGGCCTGCCGGGATCTCTGTGCCGTCCTCGTGGAGCCAGTTGACCGGCGATCTCGCCGTTGCCGGAGTCGAGGTCGTCGATCTGGTACCGGTGATCGCCGCCCGCGGCCCCGACGCCGAGCGTTATCTGAAACAGGACACCCACTGGACGCCGGGGACGATGGAGGCGGCGGCGCGGGAGGTGGCCTCGCGTATGGGGCCCTCGACAGGGTTGAATCCCGCAGCCTATAGGGTCGAACCGGCGGAGCGGGAAAGCCGGGGCGACCTCGTCAGGATGCTCGACCTGGAAAAGGGGGCCGAGGCGCGCTTTCCCGTCGAGAGGGCCATCTTGCGGGGCGTGTTTGACGCGGCGACGGGGGAACCGGTCGTCTCCGATCCCGATTCCGATGTGGTCTTGCTAGGCGACAGTTTCGTGAATCTCTTCGAGGATCCGGCGCTCGGCTTCGGTGGCGAAGCCGAAGAGCCATCGGGCTGCGGCTTTGCCTCCCACCTCGCTCTTGCCCTGTGCCGTCCGGCTCAAGTCATCGCCATCAACGGCGGCGGGGCGACGGCGGTGCGGGAGGCCTTCGCCCGGTTGCCTGCCGAGAGGTTGGCCCAGGTGAAAACCGTCGTCTGGGTGCTCTCCGCCCGCGACGTCCTCCTCCCCGAGATCCCTGCCCGCCGGGCCGGGATCGAGTGGCGGCCCGTCGCCTTGCGCGAGGCGGACGCCTCCTTCTCCGGCGCGACACCGGCCCCCGCCGAGCGGGAGCTGGTCGCGACTCTGCGCGAGAAGTCGGCCATCGACGATCCGGGCCAGACCCCCTACGCCGCCGCGATCGTCTCGACGCTCTTCGAGGACGGCGACGGCGGCGAGCATGCCGTCTTCCTCTGGGCCTTCCGCGACCGCAAGCTCGAACCCGCCGCCGCCCTCGAGCCGGG
>CAYSZN010000088.1:0-9320 GCA_964435425.1 uncultured Akkermansia sp.
CCCAGGACCAGTTCGAAAATCGACTCGCACTCGCAGAGGACGAGGTTCTCGGTGTAGAGCCAGTTGTAGAAATTCAGGAGCCCGGTCGCGGTGAAGGCACCCGGCCGGCCGAGGTAGATCTCCTTGGCCGCCTCCTCGAAGGTCCGCTTCCCGTCGAAGCGGGAAAGGAGCTCGTACTGCCAGAGCTTCAGCGAATAGCGCTTTCCGGTCCTGACCGTTTCCGCCACGATGGAGGCATCGCCCCGGAAGAAGCGCATCTCCTCGCGGAGACGGAAGCGCAGCGGGAAAATTTCCGCAAGATTTCCTGGCAGGCGAGTGTTCAAGATTTGCTAATTGTCAGTTTTACAAAAATTATAAAACGAAAGCATCAATCGTCCACTGCTTTTGTGGAAACGGTGGAAAAAACTCGACGCCTACCTTTCGCCGGAATGGGCGAGGGCCAGCTCCGCGAGCAACGGCTTCACCGCTGCCGGGCTCAGGTCGGGCAGGGCGGAGAGGAGCCGTGCGATCTTTCCGGAGACAAGAGGGGCCGCGTAGCTGCTGCCGGTCTCGATCTTGGTCCCGCCGTGCAGCCACGGCACCTCGACGCGCTCGCCGCGGGCAAGGAAGGAGACCATGCGCCCGCGGATGTGGTAGAGCGCATCGGGCGGGCAATCGATCCCGCGCACGCCGACGACGCTGGGAAAGTAGGCGGGCCATTCGCGGATCGAGACATCGAGGTTGCTGCATGCCGCGACGATCTGGACCCCCTCGAGATAGGCGCGGTCCACCCATTCCTTGTAGTCCATGACATAGCGGGGCAGGCCGCGGCATCCGAAGCTGCAATTGACGACTCGGTAGCCGCGGGCGATGGCCTGGTTGACGCATTCGGCGATGACGAAGCTGCGGGCCTGGTTGCTGCTGTCGAGGGCGCGGAAGCTGCCGATGGCGACGCCCGGCGCGGCCTGGCGCAGCAGGCTGGCGACGGCGGTGCCGTGGCCGTAGACATCCCCTCCCCCGCCCTCCTCGATGCGGAGGTTCACTCCGTCGCAGGAGACGGTGACGTCGTCGGCAAGGACCAGGCCGCCGAGGGCGGGATGGGATGTATCGACGCCCGAGTCGATGATGGCGACCTTCACGCCCGTTCCATCGCCCTCGGCAAGAGCCCGCCGGGCGCAGTCCAGATCGGGCCAGACGGGACTGGGCGGCTCATGCACCATCTCCGAGGCCGAGGAGGGAGGTTAGGAGAGTCCCGTCGATGAGACGCTCCACGAGGTTGGCGGCCCGGGCGAGGATCTCGACATCGGAGGACCGGAAGCCCTCGCGCGATTTCGGCGCCTCGGCGAGCTGGACACAGGAGATCACCCCGCGCAGGCCGAAGGCGAAATAGAAGGGCACAGCGATCATCGCGGTGGTGTGCTTGGCGATCTTCCGGTCGAGGGTGTCGTCGTGCCCGGAGCTGGCCTCGATGCGGTTCTCGCAGTAGGGCTGCTGCTGGGCGAAGACCATGGAGATGATTCCCTGCCCCACGGGTTGGCGGAATCCGACGAGCCGGTCGGCCTCGTCCCCCGAATTGTAGCAGGCCACCAGTTCGCCCGCCTTGCGGTCGATCAGCCAGACCGTCCCCTCGCACCCGCCTGCGTTTGCGAAGGCCTCCCTCAGCAGGGAAAGCGCCCCCGGATCGATGAGGGAGACCAACTGCGACGGGGCGCAGCCCTCGATCCACGTCTCGAGCTGCTTCTCGACCGCGCGGGCCGATTCGGCCAGGCCGGAAAGCCGCAGCAGCTGAGTGTGAGCCACCGCCATCCCGTTTCTCAGGCTTGCTCCCGCAAGGTCTTCACCAAGGCATGGAGGGCGGTCTCGTTTTCCAGAAGGCCCGGGAGGAGCGCCTGCCGCTCGGAGGGACCGAGCTTGCCGGCGGCGAAGAGGCGGATGCGCTCCGCCTGCTCGTCGGTCAGGGGCGACGCGGAGCGACCGGAGACCTCGGGGCCGAGACTTTCGAGGAATTGGGCGAGGATGGCGATTTCGTTGTTCATGGTCGAAGTCATGGGAGCATGGAGTGTCTTTCCTGCCGACGAACCGAGCGCTCCCATTATGCAGCCTCTATGAAAGAATTCCGAAAGAATTTTTCGTTTCCCTTTCCGAAGGAAATCCAAAGGCCAAAGCTCGGAATCCGAATTCCTGGCTGGCCGGACTGAAACACTGTGCCATCCGTGGTCCAAACCCTTTCAACCAGAGCCGTAGCGAAGTTCGTGAGAACTTCGGCGAACGTCCATTGAAGCAGCGGTCGGGGAGAAGTTCTCACGAAATTGCCTCCGGCGATCCGCTTCGCGTACTCTCTACCAAGCCTTCAGGCAGCGCCCCTCCCCGAAAGCGACGTCATGCCGCCGCACTCCGAAACCGGTCCTCTCGAATACAATTCATCGGAAAGATGAATTTTATGGTTTTTATATTGACTTCTGTCAAAAAAACCTTATCCTTCCAACAATGGAGGCGGATGTGGTTACCCTCCCGATGTTTTGAATTTGTTTTGAGGGGTTAAAGTGGCGTCGTCCCAAGCGGGGCGGCGCCACTTTCGTTTGGGAGCATCCCTCCTCGAAATCCTTGGGCCCTTTACGCAAAACGGCCCGGCACTCGAACTTTCGTCCACCGCACCGGGCCGCCCCGTTCCGCACAAAAAATTTTTCCTACCCGTCCCGCCACCCTCGTCCAGCAAACGCACGACCTAGAGTTCAGCCTGATTCACGCGAACCACCGAACCTTAAAAACCTAACACTGCAACCGCAATTCGCAAACAATTTTTGCGAAATTTCCCATCTTTGCTTCTCGATTTTTGACATTTTCTTCAAAAATTGGCGATCTCCAGTTCCTTTTCTTCCCATTCCCTCTTTTCTAAAATTCCCAAAATTTCGCTCGACAGACCACTACTTTCCCTCAATATACGGAATGGCTTATCATTTGTGAGAATTGATTTCTCATATTCGGGAATTCCCTCCCCTCACCCATTCCTGCCGCCATGCGCCTGAAATCGCTGGAGATCCACGGATTCAAATCCTTCGCCGACAAGACGAAACTCGAATTCCACGAGGGCGTCACCGGCATCGTCGGTCCCAACGGCTGTGGCAAGTCGAACATCGTCGACTCGATGCGCTGGGTGCTGGGGGAGACCTCGGCGAAGGCGCTCCGCGGCGGCGAGATGTCGGACGTCATCTTCAACGGCACGGACCGGCGCTCCCCCCTAGGCATGGCCGAGGTCACGCTGACGCTGACGGGCTGCTCCGGCATCCTCGAGACGGACTACGACGAGGTCTCGATCGGGCGCCGCGTCTTCCGCGACGGCAAGAGCGAGTATCTCGTCAACAAGCAGTCCTGCCGCCTCAAGGACATCCAGAACCTGCTGATGGGCACCGGGATCGGGCGCACGAGCTACTCGATCATGGAGCAGGGCAAGATCGACATGCTCCTCAGCTCGAAGCCCGAGGACCGGCGCGCGGTCTTCGAGGAGGCCGCCGGCATCACGAAATACAAGACGCAGAAGAAGGAGGCGCTGCGCAAGCTCGACTACACCGAGGCGAACCTCGTCCGCATCCGCGACGTCATCGCCGAGAACGAGCGGCAGATCCGCTCCCTCTCGCGCCAGGCGTCGAAGGCGAAGCGCTACCAGTCCCTCTTCGACGATGTGCGCACCCTCGAGCTGCACCTCGGCCACAAGAAATGGCGCGAGATCCGGGCCGAGAAGTCCGAGCTGTCCACCTCCATCCGCCAGTTGTCGCTTCGTCAGGACGAGCTGGAGGACGCGATCGAGAAGCGACAGGCCGAGATGGCGTCGGCCCGCGTCGAATACCAGGAGATCGAGCGCCGCCTCTCCGAGCTGCAGGCCCTCCTCGCCCGCCTCGAGAACGAGGCCGGCACCGCGACGAACCGCATCGAGTTCAATGTCGAGCGCGCCCACGAGCTCTCCGTCCGCATCCGCCAGAACGAGGAGGAGATCGCCGAGGCCGCAGACAAGCGCGTCCGGCAGGAAGCCGACATCGAGAACGCGAACCGCCAGCTCGAGGCCGTCGCGGAGCGCATCGCCGAGGAGCAGGCCCAGGTCGAGATCCTCGAAGCCGAAACCAAGGCCGCCCGGTCGCAGCGCGAGGAATTGAACCGCCGCCTCCGCCAGATCGAGGAGGAGCGCAGCGGACTGAAGAGCCGCGTCGCCAGCCTCGATGCCAATCTGGCCACGAACGAGAAGCAGTCCGAGTCCGATGCCCAGCGCTCCGCCCAGCTCGCCGAGGAGGCCGCACGCCTCCGCCTGGACGAGGACGCGCGCAAGAGCGATGCCGCCGAATTCAAGGACCGCATCGCGGAGCACCAGCTCGCAATCGAGAGCAGCGAGGAGAACCTCGCCGAACTCGACCAGAAATACCACCGCGCCAAGCGCGCCGCCGCCGACTTGCAGGAGGACCTGTCCTCCCTCCACAAGCTGCGCGCGGAGAAGCGCTCCCGACTCGAAGTGCTGGAGCAGCTCATCGCCGACGGCGAGGGTTTCGAGAAAGGCACGCAGGAGATCCTGAAGGGGCTCGACGATCCCGACTTCTACACACCCCGTCTCCGTCCTCCCCTCGCGAACCGGATCGAGGTCGACGCGCGCTTCGCCGATGCGATCGAGGCCTCCATGGGCCGTCGCCTCCAAGCCGTCGTCGTCGCCGACGTCGATGTCGCGGAGCGGATCGTGCGCACCCTGCGCGAAGGAAATCTCGGCAAGGCCTCGGTCATCGCCGAGACGCACCTCGACGCCACCGCCAAGCCCTCCAAGGGCCGCGCCCCGCTCGGCGCGATCGGCTGGGCCGCCGACAAGGTGCGCTGCGAAGCCTCCGTCCGCTCCCTCGTCGCGAAGCTCCTCGAGGACGTCCTCCTCGTCGAGGACCTGCCCACCGCGCTGAGGCTGCGCGAGGAGGGCGGCGTCCACCCCATGGCGACGCTGACCGGCGAATTCATCACCGCCGAGGGCATCATCCACGGCGGCCGCGCCGGCGACGGCTCCGTCTCGATCCTGCGGATGCAGACGGAGATCCGGGAGCTGCGCGAGGTCGTCGACGCCCTCGACCACGAGGTCGAGGCAAGGCAGGAAAGACGCGACAACCTCAACCGACGCGTCGACGAGTTCGAGGGCAGCCTGCAGGAGGCCCGCGAGCGGCTCCAGCAGAAGCGCGTCTCCTCCTCCACCCTCGAGGGCAAGCTCGCCCTCGTCGAGCGCGACCTGAACCAGTTCCGCAACCGCATCGAGAGCCTCGAATGGGAGCAGCGCGAAGTCGACGAGCGGACCGCGCGCCTCCGCGCCGAGCTGGAGGCGAAACGCGCCGAGCGCGAGGCCGCCCTCGGACGCGTCACCGAGCTCGATGCCGAAACGGAGACCGTCGCCGCCGCCCTCGCCGCCGCCCGGCTCCGCGAGGAGGAGCTGACCGAGGAAGTCACCAGCGCCCGCACGCGCCTCGCCGTGGAGCACGGCACCCGCGAGAAGTTCGAGGAGCAGCGCGACCCCATGCTCGTCCGCCTTGCCGAGCTGACGTCACTCGTCACCCGGCGCGAGGCGGAGATCGTCGACTACCGCGCCCGCATCGAAAGCGCCGAAACCGAGTCCTCCGCCCTGCAGGAGCAGATCCGCGAATGGGAGGCCGAGGCCGCCACCGCCACGGAGGAGCGCGACCGCATCCGCGAGGAGCGCGAGGGCTATTCCAGCCGCATCGAGGCCGGCGAGACCGAGCTCACCCACACCCGCAAGGAAGTGCAGTCCGTCGCCTCGCAGCGCGGCAAGGAGGAAGTGAAGGTCGCGCAGCTCGACCTCACCCTCGAAAACCTCGAGCGCCACTGCCGCGACCGCTACCGGACCGAGCTCGAGTTCTTCGAGCCCGACAGCCACGCCCTGCTTCTCGCCATCGAGGAGCGGCGCAAGAACGGAGCGACGCGGCTCCGCGCCTATTCCGAATCCGACGACGACAGCCCGTCCGTCGCGGCAGATTCCACGCCGACGGCGGAGGAACCGCTGCCTTCTCCGGAGCCCTCCGACGACGCGGAGCCGGTCCTCGACGACCCGGCGGAACCCGACTGGGACTTCGTCGAGGAGGTCGTCGCCCAGCTCCGCACCAAGCTCGACTCGATGGGCCCGGTGAACATCGACGCCATCGAGGAGTTCGACGAGCTGGAGGAGCACTACCGCTTCAACGTGCAGCAGCTCCAGGACCTCGAGAACTCGAAGGAGGAGCTCCTCCGCATGATCGCGCGGATCAACCGCGACACGCGCAAGATGTTCTCCGAGACCTTCGAGCAGATCCGCAGGAACTTCCGCGACATGTTCCGCGAGCTCTTCGGCGAGAAGGCCAAGGCCGACCTCGTCCTCCTCGACGACAACGACCCGCTCGAATGCGGCATCGACATCATCGCGAAGCCGCCCGGCAAGAAGCTGCAGTCCATCAGCCTGCTCTCCGGCGGCGAACGCTCCATGACCGCCGTGGCCCTGCTCTTCGGCATCTACATGGTGAAGCCATCGCCCTTCTGCGTCCTCGACGAGCTCGACGCCCCCCTCGACGAGGCGAACATCGCGCGCTTCCTCCGCGTCCTCGACCGCTTCATCGGCAGCAGCCAGTTCGTCATCGTGACCCATAGCAAGCGCACCATGTCGCGCGCCGACGTGATGTACGGCGTCTCCATGGAGGAGTTCGGCGTCTCCAAGACCGTCGGAGTGACTTTCTCGAAGGCGAACGAAGCCAAGGGCGGCAAGCAGGCCATGGTCGGCGGGTGATCTCTCCTGCCCGCACCGCGATAACGGACTTGAGGCAGATGGCCCAAGGCCGCTACCCTGCCACCATGCCCTCGTCCGCGAATCGCCCTCTCCTTTCCCTTCTTCTCCTCGCCGTCCTCGGTGGCAGCTCCGCGGCGGACGATCTTTTCCGCCACGACTCGCGCCGCTGGTCGCGCGCCGACGAGGCCATCGTCCACACCGATCTCGCCAAGGTCGAACCCGCCTCCGCCCTCGTCTCCGGCAGGCGCGAGAAGGGCAAATGGAAGACCATCCCCTTCGCCACGGCGGAGCTCGAGGGCACCGCCCTCTCCATCTACAGCGCGACGAATCCCGCTCCGGTCCGCCTCGCCCTGTCCGAACGCGGTCCCCACGCCGTCTATCTCGGCCTCGCCACCACCTCGGGCGGCTTCAACATCGGCGGCAACGGATTGAAGGCGAAGCTCGGCGACGAACCCGTCTTCAAGCGCCTCGCCAACAACCTCGCCCTCCTCGAAAACCGGCGCGGCGTCATCCAGGAATGCTACCTCGCCGCCGCCGACCTGACGGGACAGCCGCTGGAGATCGCGCCCCTCCCCGGCCTGCCCGCGACGCTCTGCTACGTGAAGCTCGTTCCCCTGACAGAAGCAGAACTCGCCGAGGCGAACGCGCCATCCCCCCACCGCACCACCATCGCCACCTTCGACGGACATAGCTGGATCTGGCCCTTCCGTCCCACCACGGCGGAGCAGCTCGCCGAGGAATTCCGCGGCTTCGAGACCAGCGACGTGGGCAAGTGGTGGTTCCAGGTCACGGGAGCCGACCTCGTGAACTACCCGAGCGAAGTCGGCACCTACCCCGGCGAAGGCACCGTCGATTTTCCCAACGGCACCTACGCCGTCTACACCCGCACCCTCGAGACCCTCTTCAAGGCGGGAGTCAACCCTCTCCAGGTCGCCCGCGAGGAGGCGCGGAAGCAGGGGGCCGAATTCCACGTCATCCTCCGCCCCGGCGGCTGGGTCGGCTCCATGCCCTACGAGGAGACCTTCAACAGCCGCTTCTACTACGAGCATCCCGAATGGCGCTGCTACGACAAGGACGGCACCCCGACCTTCTACATGAGCCACGCCGTCCCCGAGGTGCGGGCCCGGATGCTCGCCATCCTCCGCGAGACCCTCGAGTTCCAGCCCGAGGGCGTCGGCTTCACCTTCAACCGCGGCATGCCCCTGATGCTCTGGGAGGACGCCTTCTGCGAACGCTTCGCGGCGATGCACCATGCCGACGCGAAGGAGGTGCCCGACGACGATCCCCGCATCCACGCGACCCGCGCGGCGGTGATGACGGACTTCATGGTCGAGGTCCGCGCCCTCCTCGACGAAGTCGCCGCCGCGCAGGGACGCAAGGAGCCCTACAAGATCTCCCTCGGCACCTTCGCCAAGGAGGAGGACAACCGCCGCTGGGGCCTCGATCTGGAAAACTGGATCCAGCGCGGGCTCGTCGACGACCTCGCCGTGGCCTGGTTCGCCTACCACACCTCCTTCACGAAGACGCCCGGCCAGATCGACATGGACTACTACCGCCGCATTGCCGAGGGCACCAGGACCAAGGTCTATCCCATGATGATCGCCTGGAAGACGGGCAAGCCGAAGGAGTTCTGCGCCAAGGCCGCCGCCTACCTCGCCGATGGCGCGGCCGGCATCGCCATCTGGGATCCGCAGGTCCAGAAAGGCTGGCCCGACAACTCCCCCGGAAACGTCTTCGACGTCCTCGCCCGCACCGGACATCGCGAGGAGCTGGAACGCTGGGCAAAGGCAGGCGTGCCCCAACCCCTTTCGATCCCGCTGACGCGGCTGGACGAGAACCATTTCAGCCGGTGGTTTCCGAACACGGGGTTTTGATGTGGCGCTTGGAAGGAATGGAGCGGGCTCCATCGCCAGAGGCAAGTGGGGCGGAATCCCTTTCCGCCCTTCACCGGACTTGGGAAAGGCGGAAAGGGATTCCGCCCCACGGCACGATTGCGCCACCTTCCCCAAGTGCTACAGTCTCCCCATGTCCGCGCCACCGAATCAGCGCCGGGTCACGGCCCAGGAAATGCTGGAGCAGTGCCGCCGCAACCGCCTTCAGGACACCTCGCCCGGTGCTTGGCGTGGGCTGAAGAAAACGGTCGGCTCCAGCAAGCCGACCAGTTCGCAGCCCGCCTCGACGGAGGCCAGGTAGAAAGCGAGATTCGCGAGCAATTCCGCGCCGTTCCCTCATTTGGCCGGGATCTGGCTCACCGTCCCAACCTTTTCACGACAGCCGGTCCTGCGACGACCTGACGCTGATCGACGGAGGGGGCGAAGCGCGACCTTGGCATGGCATTCGTGGCGGCGCGGAGACTACCTCGCCACCGACATCCTGCCCCGGAACGCCATCGTCGCCGAAGCGGACGGCCGCATCCGCGCGATCGAATTCATCGTCTGCCAGCTTTGACACTCTGCACTTCCGCACGGCAGCTCTCCTCTCCCCAAAAGGAACAGGCACTTCTCGCTCGGCCTTCTACGGCCATCCGGGCTATCTTGGATTCCTGCAACGGAAGCAA
>CAYSZN010000089.1:0-9296 GCA_964435425.1 uncultured Akkermansia sp.
GCTGGTCCTGCCGCAACCGGGCTTGTCGGCCGACAGGAATGTCGGCCCTCCTTGAATCCTCGCATGACGCCGTCGGCATCGGATCGAAATCCGAAATCATGACGCAGAGAGGTATAATCGCTAGACCGCTCTCAACGCTCCAAGGATATACTCGGACGGACGGAAGTTCTCGATGATCACCTCGTTCTGCTCGCCGCGTCTCATCCGCACCTGGCGGATGTTGAAGTTGGGCGTCTTGTGGGGAGCGAAGAGGATGTCGTCGTGGGTCGAATTCTCGTGCTTCTTGAACATTTCCGGCACGATGTCGCCGCCGAGATGGTCGTCGCGTCCCGTCGCGAGGTGGCAGGTGCCGAGGATCTTCTCGTCCTGGATGTCGGCGCCCGAGACGGGGAGCACCTGCGTGCCGAAACCAAGCTCGCCAAGCGTGCCGGTCATGGGATCGTCGGCGAGACGGGCGTTGTGGGCGTCGATGATGGACTGGTTTCCGATGATCAGGGTCGAGCGCACGATGCAACGGTCTTTCACGTCGAGGACGCCGAGGGTGCCGTCGGCGTATTTCATGGGGAACTGGCCGTTCGCATCCACCGGCACGAAGTAGACTTCGCCGGCGGGCAGATTGGCGACGTCGGGAGTCTTGCCAAGACAAAGTCCGTGGGATTTCTGGGCCTCCTGACCGCCAAGCTCCAGCGTGGCGGTCAGGACGCGTCCATCCTCGAGAGCGAAGTCGATCTCGATGGTGTCGGCCCCGGTCATGGCGAGGCGCATCCGCTCGGCGTCGGCGCTGACCTCGCGGTAGTCCACCGACAGGCCCGACCTGAGAATCGCGTCGTTGACCCCGTGCAGAGTCGCCCCGCGGAAGCCGAACTCCTTGCATTTCGCCGTGAGCGGCGCGGTCGCGGAGAAGGTCGAGATGCAGAGGATCAGATCGTAGTGGGGATAGATGTCGCGGTCGAAGCTGAGCTGGCGGCCCTCGGCGTCGTAGCAGTCGTCGGCGAGGTCGAGATTCGATCCGCCCGTCATCGGGTAGGCATACATCTCGCCACCCGTCATTCCGAGCGCCTCGAGCCCGCCGTCCTTGAGACCGAGGAAGAACTCCTCGTAGGCCTTGGTCTGGATCTCGTGCCCCGGCTGGCCCACGAAGCGGTAGCCCTGCATCAGCGAGAGATCCTCCAGATCGATCAGCACGCAGACACGGCAGCCCTCGGTCGGGGCAAAGACGGTGCCGAGGAGACGTTCGAGGCTGAACTCGGGAAAGACCCGTCGTTCGGGATGGAGGATGACATCGGGTTCGAGGGAGGCAATGGACATGGGGGCGAGGCGGTTTCTCGTGGTCGGTTCGACGCATTGGAGAGCGGAACCTTACAACCGGATCCGGCCTTCCGGAGAGGCGCATCGGGATGGAGTCCGCCTCTGTCCGGGAGATGCGGAGGCTGCGCCGCGCCATTGCAGGAGCTGCTCCGGGAAGGGACAGCCGCGGCAGTCGGAGGCGTCTTCCAGGCAGAAGTCCTCGTAGATCTGGAGCAGGCCCTGCTGCTGGTGGTAATAACGTGTGAATAACTTCCGCCGTTCGCGATCCTCGCCAAAGAGACGCAGCGCGGCCCGCTTCAATTTCTGGTTCGAATCGACTCCGCCGAGGCGGACGTAGTCCCCCCATCGGTCCGGTGAAACCGCGATGGCGCCGGGAAAAACGACGTTTCCGAGCAGATCCCGGAGCCGGTCCCGCCCGATGAGCCGACAGGGCCTTGGCAGAGGCCCCGATTGCAGGGTGCAGTGGCGGTTCCAGAAGGAATGGTCCACGGCTCTCAACCAGTTATTCACACGCTGCTCGCAGTTATTCACCGGTTCCTCCCAGCATCCCCGCCATTGTTCCCAATGCCCGAGGAGGGCGGCGAGGGCCGCGATGCGCCGCTGGGGGTGGTTCAGTGGGCGTGTGCCGTCGCTGCGCCAACGGATCGCCCGGCGCGGGATCGTCTCGACCTCGCCGCGCATCGTCCACCAGCGATCCCACAGCTGCCGCAGGTAGGCGCGCGAACCGGAGCCCCGCATCGTGTCGAAGCAGGAGGCATCGAGGTATCCGGCCGCTCCGAAGAGCCGGGCCTCGCGCTCGACCGGAGCCATCGCAAGCAGGTCGCGGACCGGGCAGCGCTGGGCGAGCACGGCCATCGCGGTCTTGTTTCGGCGGAATCCCAGCGCCTCGGCGCAGGCTTGGAAGAGCGCCTGCTCGGCGGAGGTCGCTCCGGTCATGGCGCGCAGCCGCTCGCTCTTTCTCCGCAGCCGGTGCTGCGCCGCAGCGACGAGCAGGGAGGCGATCTCGGCTTCGCCCATGCGCGCGAGCGGGGCCAGGCAGCGGCCCGGGAACGCCTCGGGGAGGAAGTCGGGAGGCCCCTGAAGGCCGCTGTATTGCGGCAGGAGGATCTGGGCGATGTTGTCGTGGGATTCGGTGCGGGTGAAGACTCGCCTCGAGGCGGGCTGGTCGGCGAAGACATGCAGCACGACTCCGTTGAACTCCGGGTTGCCGGCGTGGCCGTGGCGGTCCCAGTTCCGCACGTCGAAATCGATCTCGACCGCACCGCGCCGCAACTGTCCATCGACGAGCACGGCCGCCTCGGTGAAATCGGGTCCGGCCCCGCGGTTCCAATGTCCGAACTGCACCACCGAGATCCGTTCGCCCTCCGTCCCGGTGAAGACCCGGCCGAACTCTCCGCCGAACCAGCGGGCCTGCAGCGCGATCTCGTCCTCGGCGGAATCCGCCTGCCGCGTCCGCACGACCAGCTGCGCCTGCGACCAGATACGGCGGCGGAACTGGCCGTAGCTCTCCGCAGCGAGGGGAAAGGGATTCGTCATGTCCGCAACATGGCAAAAAACTGTTCAAATGTCCACTTTATTTTTAGACCAGGAAACGGAATGAAGAAGAATAGGCGGACGTCTCTTCTCAGCGGCGATGCTTTTCCAAGGAAACATGCTAAAGATAAAAAGCGTTCCGCATCGATCCCAGCCATGAAGCCGAGCCTTTCCGTGTTTCTCGCCGCCGCCTCCGGCATTCTCCTCGCGACGACTCTTCAATCCGCGCCGTGGCAGGAGATCGAACCGGCCTCGTTCGCCCCCGTTCCAGCTCCGGCCCGCCTGCCCGGGACGACCGAGCTGAAGGAGGAGAAGGCCACCCTCGCCTCGGCCAAGGGTTCCGGCGAGCTGCTGGAGTTGCTGGAGCTGTCGCTCTCCGACGCGGAAAAGGAGGCGCTCGATCAGGACGGGTTTCTCCTGCTCCCCATCGAGCGCAGCTCCGTCGCCGATCCGATGGACCGGGAGCCGCGCGAGGTCGAGCGGACCGAGGAGGAGAAGGCCTACTTCCCGGACCCGCAGGGAGGGCTGGCGGTCTATGCCGACGAGATGCTGGGGATCTATCCCGTGGTCAACGGATGGAAGCCGGAGCCGTGGCGCAACACCTTCGTCACGGCCGATGCGGTGCTGCATGCCTGGCATCGCTTCTTCAGCTCGGCTCTGGAGGAGGTGGAGTCCTCCGAGCTCCGCCCCAGACTGGACGATTTCCTGAACGGGCTGCTGGCCTCGATCGAGTGGGAGAAAGCGGCCTCGGGCGCGGAGCTGAAGCCGCACTGGGACCGTCTCCACACGCAGATCGCCGTCGCCTGGGCGCTGCTGGGCGACGACGGCGCGGAACCCCGCCGGGAGACCGATGGCACCCGCTTCGACGATCAGGGAAATCCCCTGCCCATCGAGATCGGCTCCATCGAGCAGCGCCTCGGCGAGGCCGCCAAGGCATTGCCCGGGCCCTTGGCCGCCGCGATGCGGGACGAGGTGGCCCTCGTTCTGGCGCAGGAGGGCTTTTCGCGCTCGCCGCTCTTCGGCGACTACGACGAAAACCAGCAGCAGGACTACACGCAGTTCACGCCCCGCTCCCACTACACGAAGAACCAGCTCCTGCGCGGCTACTTCCGCTCCATGATGTATCTCGGCCGGAACGGATGGCCGCTGGGCGCTGAACATGGCGACGGGCTGGTCCACACCCTGCTGCTGGGGCACGCGCTTTCTGCCGGGAAGGAGGGCGAGGCGTCTCCGCTCGCGCTGTGGAAGGAAGTCCAGGATCTCACCGCCTTCTTCGCCGGGGCCTCGGACGATATCGACTACCGCGATCTGCGCGCCTGGCTGGCTGGAAATCTCGACCTCGCCCAATGGAGCCCGGATCAGGCGCTCGACGGGGACGTCGCCAGGAAGCTGGCCGCAGCGCTCGGCCAGTTGCAACGTCCCGCTATCCTGAGCCAGGTGCGCGGCGCGGTCGCTCCCGGAGAAAGCAACGACGAGGCGAAGGACCGGGCCCTGCAGTTCCGGCTGTTCGGACAGCGCTTCACCTTGGACGGGAAAATCCTCGCGGATCTGACACCACCGCTGGCACCCAGCTGGCCGGCGACGCCGACGGCGCTCTATGTCCCCGCCGCCTTCGGCGACGCCTTTGCCCGCCGCCTCGCAGTCCAGCACGCGGCGGGGGCGCGGGACGGCGCTTCGGCAGAGACGGTCGGAGCACAGTTGGACCAAGTGACAGTGGCCTTGGCCACCGTGCCGGACAGCGCCTGGTTCTCCTCGCTGGCGTCGAAGCACCTGCACGTCGTCGGTCAGCTCGCCCGGCCCCGCGGCCCCTCGTTTCCCGCCTTCATGCGCACGCCGGCATGGGAGGCGAAGCAGGTGGAGACCTTCCTCGGGAGCTATACGCAGTTGAAGCACGACACCGTGCTCTACGCCAAGCAGGTCTATGCCGAAGGCGACGGCGGATTCGACGGGAGCCGGGCCGGGGAGGACGCGCTGCCCTACGGCTTCGTGCAGCCGGACCTCCCCTTCTGGGCCGAGCTCCAGCGCCTCGTGGAATACACCTTCCAAGGCTTCTCCCAGCGGCAGATCCTGCCCCTCGTGCTGGAGGAATGGGGGCATCTCGCCCGTTTCCGCAAGGATGTGGAGAGGCTGCGCGCCCTCGCGGAGAAAACGGCCACGGGAGCCCGCTGGTCCGCGGAGGAGAGGCTCTGGCTGGCCAGCTTCGACCTCGTCTACATGTCCGAGCCCGTGAACATGGACGCACCGGGACCCGACGACGGAAAGACGGCGCTGGTGACGGACATCCACACCAACGCGGTCTCGAACGAGATTCTCTATCAGGGACTGGGGCGTCCCTCCCTCATCCTCGCGCTCGTCGGCGACGCCGGACGGCCCCGTCTGGTGGTGGGTGGAGCCTACGACTACTACGAGTTCGCCCAGCCTCTGGGCCAGCGGCTCACCGATCAGGAATGGCAGAAGAGATTCTATCGGCTGAATCCGGAGACGCCGCCCCGCCCCGCGTGGGTCCATCCGCGACGCTGATGGCGCCGATGGCCCGCAAAGGGTTCCTGCCGGTCGTCCTCGGGCTCATCCTTGCCGGTGCCCCCACCGCTGCGGAGGCATCCGACCCTCTTGACTCCCGCGCTCGACCCTATCCACGCTTCCACACGGACGCCGCGCCTTTTCTGAAGGCCATCCGGACGGCCGGGCCGCGCGAGCCGCTCCCGCAGAAGATCAGCGGCGCGACCGTGCCTCACCACCTGCTGGCCGCCGACCTCATCGCCGAGACCCTCCGGCTGGCCTCGGGAGAGAAGCCGGAGCGCATCCTCCTGATCTGCCCGGACCATTTCCAGAGAGCAAGATCGGCCGGAGCGACGACGGACCGCGATTTCGACACCGTGCTCGGCCGCGTGCCGACGGACCGCGCCGCGGTGGACCAGCTCCTCGCCCATCCGCAGATCGCCCTGTCCAGCCTCGCGAGCCACGAGCATGGCCTGCAAACGGTCCTGCCCTTCCTCGCCCACTACTTCCCGCAGGTGCCCGTGGTGACGCTGGTGCTCGACACCGACAGCCCGCCCGACGAATGGTCCCGCCTCGCCGACGCGCTGGCCCCCCTCTTCACCGAGAGGACCCTGCTGGTCCAGTCGACCGACTTCTCCCACTACCTGAACCGCCGGAAGGCGTGCGAAAAGGACGCCGAGACCCTGCGCGTTCTGGCCCGGGGAGATCCCGACCGGCTCGATACCCTCCATCAGGCGGACCATCTCGATTCCAAGGCGGCGCAGTGGATCCAGATGACGCTTCAGGCCCGCCGCGGCGCGACGCTGACGGTGGTGAACCAGCGCAACAGCGCCGCCTACGCCGGGGGCTTCGAGCCCTCGGAGACCACCAGCTACATCACCCAGATCTATAGCCGCGAATTCGTCCCCGGAGCCTCCCTGCCGGGAAGGGCCTGGTACCTCGCCGGAGATTTTCATCTGGGTCGACGCTTCGCCGAGATGCTGGAACAGGGCGCGACCCTGGACTTTCCGGAGCGGAGGCTGCTGGGCTACACCGGCGGTCGTCCCCTGATCCTCAATCTGGAGGGCGTCCTCTGCGAGTCCCCGCCGGAGCGCTCCGCCCTGCATCCCATGCAGATCGCCATGCCCGCCGCGCCCACGCTGGATTTGCTGAAGCGCTGGAACACCCATGCCGTCCTCCTCGCCAACAACCATGCCGACGACCTCGGCACCGAGGCGAAAGAGACCATGACGCGGCTCCTCGGCGAGCACGGCATCGCCGCCATCGAGGACAAGGACTGGCTGAGCACGGAGGACTTCGACCTCTTCGCCGCCACCGACCTCGTCAACCGCCCCATCCCGGTCTCCCACCGGCTGCGGGCCGGGGACTTTTCCGCGCCTCCGCCCTCGCCCTTTCCGTGGCGGCAGCGCATTGCATTTTTCCATTGGGGAGACGAATACCGCCACGGGCCGAGCGAACGCCAACGCTGGCTGGCGAACTTCGCCGGGGAGAGGGGATTCCACTGGATCGTCGGCTGCCACTCCCACCTGCCGTCCACCGGCTGGGCGCCCGATTTCGGGTCCATGGCCTGCCTGTCCCTAGGCAACCTGCTTTTCGACCAGCCCCAGCCCGAGCGGCAGGGTCTGCTGCTGGAGCTGCGGTTCTTCGAGCAGGACGCCGTGGCGGCCCGCCTCCTCCCCATCGGCCATCTCTACCGCGAATGGGCCGAACACGAGCATGCCAAGGGTTCGTTCCGGGAGCCGGAAATCCGAAACCCGGAATCCGAGGCCGGAAATTCGGATTTCTGATTTCGAGCTTCGGATTTCTCACGGGACCGGCGGAGAGGAGGCTCGGAAAGGCTGGAAAGGGATTCCTGCTGCATTCCATGATGGTTGACTTTTTTTCGGGAATCAGCCAATCCTAGTCTGTGCCGGCCTTTGCCTTCCTCGAGTTCACTCGTCCGAGGCTCCGAGTGGGCGAAAGGACTGGGGAAGGAAATTCTAGTAGCAATTTGTATAAGGCTCGTCCCTGCTCGTCTTTGTTCCCATGAACTCCAAGACTCTTATCCTGTTCATCCTGTCCCTCACATTCCTTCCCACAACCAATGGAGAGGAAACTGCCTCGAAATTTTCCCTGATCGTACGTTGGACGCCTACGGGCGGAGAGACCGTCGAAACGAAGGTGCCCGATGTCGCTTTGCTGGCCAACGGTCGCCTTCAGGTGCCGGTAGCAAGAGGGGCCGAGGTCCAAGGCGATCCCACTTGGAATCTGGATCTCAATTTTTATCTCGAAGGGCAGAATGTTCACGCCATACTCTCCGATCATACGCATTTCAGGGTTGCTCAGGATGGGAAATCGTATCCGAACGAGATCGCCAAGGCCACCTTTGCTCTGGCGTGGAACCAAGAGGTGGTGATTTTCGATTCGGGCCACGGGAAATTGGGCTTCGTGGCTGGATTGGAAGGACCAGCACCCGAGTTCAAAAGATACGAGAAAAAAAGCCTGCCCGATGACCTTGCCGAGCAGCTGGAGTTCACTTACAAGAGCAATACTCGCAGTACTCCGGGAAGTTTTGTTTTCGATGTCTACAACCCGACCGAATACGAAATCCAAAAGGCGCTCATCCGCGTCACCGCCCCGGCTTCGGAAGGACATGCGGAGTTTGACCGGGTTTACAAGATCGGTTTCAAGTGTCCCGCCTTTTCAGACGGTTGGGATAACGGAATCCACATCCCCAAGCTGGCCGAATACCCCGAAGGAACTCCGGTGAAGATCACCTTGGAAAAGGTTTTCTAAGAGCCGATCTCACCTACGGAAGGGCGGAAAAGGAAATGCCTAGCAGTCAGTCAGCGATCCCGCTCGCCCGAGGTCTCGCCGATCATCGAACGCCACACCCGAGGCAGCTTCTCCGAGACGAGCCGCCGCCCCGATTCGGGCAGGCTTTCCTTTGTCATCGGCACCACGATGGTGTCCTCCAGGAAGTATCCCGGATCGCGGCCGTATTTGTAGGCGTCGTCCAGGCTGCTATCGGGGTTGAGCCCCACATCCGAGCGGTCCGGGTTGGCGATGGAGAGGAAGAACCGGTCGCGCTCCGCTGCGGGAGCGGCGTCGCGGGGACGGCGCAGCCTCGCGAGGGCGAGTTTGCGGAACAGCTCCCGCGCGGTCCATTCGGCGGGGTCGATGTAGTCCCGCCTCTCCGCGATAAAGGGAACGAGGGCCTCCTCCTCGCGCAGCGCGGCGAAGGCCGCCTCGATCTCGGCGGCGACGAGGGGGAAATGGGTGCAGCCGAGCACGATCTTCGCGAGCGGTTTCGGTTCCCGGCCAACTTGGGATTCACGGTGGGTCTCGACGAGGCGGCGCACGTCGAGGGCGACTTGCTCGTCCAGCCTGGCCCGGCGCGAGGGATCGCCCTCGATCACCGCCGCCAGGTCGGCGCTGCCGTGCTGCGTGATGGTGGCGATACCGCGACCGGCGCGGCCGAGGGTGCTCTGGATGGTGCGGGGGTAGACGCCGCTGTCGCAGGTGCCGACGGTGGCCATCACTGCGATGGCACCGGTCTCGTCGTGGGAGAGCAGGCCCCGCGCCCCCGCCTCGACCACGCCGACGACGATCACCGGCAGATTCCACCGCGCCACCGCGGCCTGGATGTCCCCGATGCCGTAGGCGGTCGCGGTGTTGCAGGCGACGACGATGGCCTTCACCGGTGGCTTGTCGTGGCGGATTCCACCGTTGCTGTCGCGGTAGCGGTTGCCGAGGAGGAAGACGGCGTCCTTGAGGATCAGCTCGCGCAGGTAGTCGGTCCTGCCGGCCTTCGGGTAGTTGCCGTAGGGCATGTTGGCCTGGTCGCCGAGGTAGACGAAACGCTCCCCCTCGAAGTCGGGCCGCCCGTCGGGACCGGGCTGGAGGTTGTCGTTGTGGAAGGCGTCGAGGGCGAGGATGGCCTCCAGCACGGTGAGCCCGCCGATGCCCGAGTCGAA
>CAYSZN010000090.1:0-9296 GCA_964435425.1 uncultured Akkermansia sp.
GCCTCAGGTCTTCGGCAGCAGGCCTTCCTTGAGCGCCTTCGCCACCGCGCCCGTCATCGTGTTGACGTGGAGCTTGCTGTAGATGCCGCGGATGTGCTTGTCGACGGTGTGGAAGCTGAGGTCGAGCTGGTCGGCGATCTCCTTCTTCGTAAGTCCTTCGACCATCTGCTCCAACACCTCCTTTTCACGCTCGGTCAGACCGTAGTCCCGGCTCTGCGGGGCGAGGTCGCTGAACATGTCGAGGACGCGGCGGGCGATGAGGGCGTTGATCGGCGCCCCTCCGCCGAGGATCTCGCGGATGGCATCGGGGATCTCGCCCATGCTAGAGGTCTTCAGCAGATAGCCCGAGGCACCGGCGCAGATGGCGTTGAAGACCTTCTCGTTGTCGTCGAAGACGGAGAAGACGAGGATCTCGATCTCGGGCAGGGCCGTCTTGATGCGGCGGATGCCCTCGATCCCGCTCATTCCGGGCAGGCCGATGTCGAAAAGCATCACATCGGGGCGCTCGCCGGCGACGAGAGCCTCGATGGCGTCCTCGCAGCGCTCGTACTGGTGGACGCACTGCATGTCCTTCTGGCGGTCGAGGACGCGGGCCACGGTGCGGCGAAGCGTCTCGTTGTCCTCCACCATCCAAACTTTCGTCGGGGCCTTGCTGCCACCTTCCTCGCTCTGCCGTTCCTCGCTCATAGATTCTTGATTCGGGTTCTAACTTGGCCGGGATGCGTCGCTTTGCATCCGAAAATTCTGGCTCAATCAAGGCATCGGGACCACCAACTGGACCGTCGTCCCCTCGTTGAGGGCGCTGCGCACCTTCAGGCTGCCGCCGATGGCCTGGGCCCGCATCCGCAGATTCCGCAGACCGTTCCCCTCGCGGAACTCCTGATCGAGGTTGTTGAATCCCCTGCCGTTGTCGGCGATGCGCATCTGGAGGCGGGTCCGCTTGCAGTCGATCTCGATCTCGACCTTCGTCGCCCCGGCGTGGCGGACGATATTGTTGAGCACCTCCTTGTAGATGAGGAAAAGGTCGCGCTTGAACTCGAGCGGGAGCCGGTCGTCGTGCGCCTCGCCGTGGACGACGAAGGTGTATTCGTGCGCCCTCAGCAGCTTCGAGGCCGTCTCGCGGAAACGGGTCAGCATCTGCTGCCAGGTCTCCTCCCCTGGCCGGATCAGCCAGACAATGTCCCGCATCGACTCGATCGTCTTGTCGGCGGTCGCCTTGATGTCGGCGAGCTCCTCGAGGACGAGATCGGGCTCCTCGACCTCGGTCTTCCCGAGTTCGGCGAGGAGGGCGATGGAGGAGAGGTTGCTGCCGATGTCGTCGTGCAGGTCGCTGGCGATGCGCTGGCGCAGAGCCTCGAGATCCTTGCGACGCTTCACCCGTCCCCTCGAGAGGGCGACGAGGACGAAGGCGAGGATGCCGGTGACTCCGCTGCCGATCGAGGCGACGCCCCGCGTCACGGTCCGGTCGACGAGCTCCAGGCGGCGCTCCTCCTTCCCGAGCCAGCTCCGGACGAGGCGGTTGCGCTTCACCAGCTCGGCGATCCAGGCGTCGTAGGAGACGAGGTTGCGGCGGCTGCTGTAGCCGTCGACGAGGTAGTCGGGCGACCACGCCCGGATCACCAGCGGATGCAGCGCGGTGACGGGCTTGCCGAGGGCGACGTTCTTCACCCCCGAGTAGACGATCAGCTCGGCGAGGTCGAAGGAGATCCGCGCCGGCGTCTTGCTGCCCTCGACCGTGACCCTGACGTAGCGTCCGTAGCAATCCTTCGCTGGCACGACGAGCGGATTCGCCCCGATCATGCTGATCTGCGAGGGGTTGAAATGGCCGATCTGCTCGGCCTGGTTCAGGTCGGGGGAGTCCGAGACCTCGATCTTCATCGGGTAAGGAAAGCGCACCGTCGGATCCGGGACCGTGGCGGGCGCATCGGCGAGGATGATCTCGACCTGGTCGATCTTCATCGACTCGCCGAGATCGACCTGGACCCAGCTCGTCGTCGCGGGCCCCTCGGAGCGGGCGCGGAAGCCGAGCGTCGGGCTCTCCTCCTCGCCGTGGGGGATGCCGAGGGTCGTGATCCCGTCGCAGACGAATCGCGTGGACCACTGGTCGGAGCGCTCCTCGCTGTCCAGAGCGGTCACGGCCCGGCCGACGGCAAGATTGCGGCCGCCTTTCAGGACCATGATCTCGCTGAGGGCGAAGACCTCCTGCTCGCCCGCCGCCGAGCGCCACAGGGCCGTTGCCGTGACGCGGATGTAGCGGCCCGAGTAGCCCTCCATCTCGCGGAGGTAGGGCCAGCGCTTCATCGCCACACCATCTTCCAGCCGCCCCTCGACGATGGTCTCGTAGTTACGGAATTCGGCGTCGTTCGAGATGTCGATGCGGAAGGACCGCGGAAACCCGTAGCCGTAGACCGTCTCGTCGTCGACCTCCGCCGTGACGGGAAAGAGGGCGATGCCGTCGGGCGAGACGACCTCGCCCATGTCGATCTGCACCCACCGGGGACGCTGCTTCGACGCCCCCGAATGGTAGCCGAACCCGGTCACCCGCTGCATCTCCCGTGTGACCCGCGGCAGGGTCTCCAACTGGGCGACGAGGTCCGCCTGCGCCTCCTCGATGTCCCGGAGGTCGCGGTTGAAGAGCCGGGCGATCCGGTCCGCGCTGCTGCGGCGGGGGCGGATGGTGAGGTCCGCCAGGTCCGGCGGCAGGGTCTCGCGGAGATCCTTCGCCTCGCCCGCGTGCGGCGTGGTGTCGGGGAAGGGCGAGAGCTGGGCCTGCGCCGGACCGGGCCAGAATAAGGACACGGACAGAACCGCCGCCGGCAGGGCGAGCCTCGGGAGGAAGGAACTGGATGGGCAATCAGGCAAAACGGTCTCCGGAATCGGTTCCGATTCTAGCACAGGTAGCCATCCCCGACCACTTTCCGCAACGACGAAAAAGGCACCTCCATGCGGAGGTGCCTTTTCCAAAAAAGCGATTGACCGAGGGGCCGGTCACTGGGGCAGGTTGTTGAGCGTCGCGATGGCGCCGCTGAAGCTGATGCCTGCCCCGATGGCGTAGAGCACCAAGGCGATGACGAACTTGATGCCCAGATCCTTGTGGCCGTTCAGGAAGCACCAGATCGGGGCGAGGATGGCGAAGAAGATCGTGAGCACGCCCCAGAGGGTCTGCCCCGACTTGAATTGCCGGATCAAGGTCATGATCCAGAACACGAGAAGCGCAATGCCGCCGACAATTGCGAGGATAGATCCGATGATAGCCATAGGTGTGTTGTCTTTACGAATTTGAAACAAGCGCCCCTTTACCGGGACAAGTGGGAACCCGCGATCTAGCGGCCCCACCCTGACAAGACGAAGCGTTTCAAATTCTATGCGCGGCGTCAATCCTTGTTTTTGGACAAATCCGCGACAGACCGCCTCTTCGCGGTCCCTCGGAGCCTCTCCCGCGCCGCCGCCACGTCCTCCGCGATCTGGGCGCGCAGGGCCTCGAGGCCGTCGAACTTCCGCTCGCCGCGGATCCTGCCGACGAACTCCACCTCCAGATCCTCGCCGTAGATCTCCGCATCGAGGCCGAAGAGATGCGCCTCCAGCCTCAGCTCCGCGTCCTCTCCCTCCACCGTCGGACGGAAGCCGAGATTCGCGACCCCGTCCCAGGAATCCGCCATCCCCGTCGCCCGCACCGCATAGACGCCCACGGGAGGAAGCTGCTCGCGCTTCACCAAAAGGTTCGCGGTGGGAAAGCCGAGGGTGCGCCCGAGCCGGCGTCCCATCGCGACCGTTCCATGGACACTGTAGCGCCGTCCCAGCAGCGCGGCGGCCGTCTCCAGATCGCCCGCCGCGACCGCCTCGCGCACGCGGGTGCTGCTGACCCGCCCGCCGTCCAGCTCCACCGTGCCGACCCCACAGATCTCGAAGCCATGCTCGCGTCCGAGCCGTCCGAGCAATGCGAGATCGCCAGACCGCCCTTTTCCGAAGCGCCATTCGTGGCCCACGCAGATGCGTTCGATCCCTCCCTCCGGAGCGGTCTCGACGAGACGGCGGACGAACTCCTCGCCGCTCCATTCCGCGAAGGCCTCGTCGAAGCGGATCAGCAGCACATGGCGCACGCCCAGATCGCGGGCGAGGAGGCGCAGCTTGTGCTCCGTGTCCGTGAGCAGGCGCGGGGCCCGCTCCGGGGCGAGCACCTCGACGGGATGGGGATCGAAGGTGACCACCACCACGGTCCCCTTTCCTTCCCGTCCCGGCTCCTTCGCCGCCTCGACGACGGCGCGATGGCCGAGGTGGAGGCCGTCGAACACTCCGATGGCAAGCCGCAGCGGACCGGCGAGGCCCTTCAAGTCGGCGATGTCGGAGAGGACGTTCATCGATGGTTGCGGCCGGGCTCCACCCGGCGATCGCCTCAAGCACCCCGCAGGCGCGAGACCTCGGGCAGGCTCAGCATCTTCGCGAACACCTCGCGGGGATCGCCGTGCTTCAGGTCATCGAAGGTCACGGAGCGGGCGAGGTCGAACTTCCCCGACCGGGTCCGCCGCAGCGCCTTCAGATGCGCCCCGCAGCCCAGCTCCTCGCCGATATCGTAGGCGTAGGTGCGCACGTAGAAGCCCTTGCTGCACTTCACCGTGAAATCAACCTCGGGCAGGCGGATCCCGTCGATGCGGTGTCCGTAGACGTGGACGAAGCGCGGCTCGCGCACCACCTCCTTGCCCTGGCGGGCGAGCTTGTAGAGCGGCACGCCGTCCTTCTTGATGGCCGAGACCATGGGCGGCGTCTGGTAGAAGTCGCCCTGGAACTTCGCGAAGGCCGCTGCGATCTCGGGCTCGGTGAAAGGCGGCACCTCGCGCTCCAGCTCCACCTCGCCCTCGGCATCCTGCGTGTTCGTCGTCTTGCCGAGCTCGAGCGTGCCGGTGTACTCCTTGTCCTCCGACATGAGGAGATCCTGGATCTTCGTGGCCTTCCCGACCACCAGGATGAGCAGGCCCGTCGCCATCGGATCGAGGGTGCCGCAATGGCCGATCTTCTTCGTGTTCAGAGCACGCCTGGCCACGGCCACGACATCGTGCGAGGTCATGTCGGGGCCTTTGTCGACCAGCAGCACACCGTTGATGGAATCGGGGTTCATCGTCGTTGCAATCGCCGCCCTGGCGGCGGGAGCGCGAACAGTATCGCCGCCCTCGCGAAAGGAAACCATTATTTCGCCCTTCGGAGCCTGTGGCGGAGCGGGCGTTCCGGACAAACGCAGAACCAGCTCAGTTCGCCGGCAGGGCGGTGGCCTCCGCCTCCTCGGCGGGCACCGTGAGATCGTAGCAGAGGAGGCGGGATCCGAACTCGTTCTGGCTCACGTAGAGCCGCCCTCCGCTGACCACGGGAGGAGCCCACGTCTCGGGAGCATAGAGCAGGCGGGTCTTTGCCAGAATCCGGAATCCCGAAGGGTTCAGCGCCATCCGCAGCAGCGCTCCGTCCTCGGTCAGGCAGAGGAAGCCCCCATCGACATGCACGAGATGGGAGCGCCCGAGGCTGACCGGAATCGGCCGCCCCTGCCAGGGGATCGTCGTCTGGTAGAAGGCTTCGTTCCAGAAGGGGCGTCCCGTGCGCACGTCGTAGGCCAGCATGAGGCCGCCGTTGCCGCCCACGCCATAGAGCGTGCCCTCGTGGTAGATCGGCGTCTGGAACTGGCATCCCAGCTCCGGGGAGGCCCACAGCGTGCGAGGCTGGAACGCGGCGTCGTACTGGAGCATCACGCCCCCGAGCCCGTAGTCCTCGGTGATGAAGACGCGGTTCTCCCCGCAGGCGACAGGACTGGCGGCGTTGACGCTGGTGTAGTTCTTCGAGCGCCAGGAGAACTCGCTCTCGATCTCCCCGGATTCCGGGTTCACGCAGAGCAGACCGCCGGTGGGCGGCTTCACCATGCCGCCGACGAAGACGAGGACGCGGTCCTGTCCGTTCAGCTCCGCGACGATGGGCGAAGCGTAGCTGCCGTGCCAGTCGTGGTCGGTCTGCCAGACCACGGTCCCGTCGAGCTTGTCAAAGGCGGCGACGCAGACCTCCTCGGCCCCGACGTTGACGATCAGCTTGTCGCCGTGGACGAGAGGAGCGGAGCCGTAGCCGAAAAAGACGGGCGAAGGCCCGAAGGTCTTCGGCAGGGAGATCTGCCAGACGACCACGCCGCTCGCGAGCCGCAGGCAGAGGAGATCGCCGTCGTTGCCGAGCGTGTAGACGAGGCCCGACTCGGGATCGATCGTGGGACTGGAGCGCGGCGCGTCCACGATGCCGAAGTTCTGCCCCGTCTCGACCGGATAGGAATGCTGCCAGACCTCCTTCCCGGTCGTGGCGTCGAGGCAGCGGACCTGCTCGTTGTTCTCGATCTGGTGGATGAAGACGACCCTGTCCCCGACGACGACGGGCCCGGCGTGTCCCCTGCCCCGCTCGGCCTCCCAGAGAAGCCTGGGACCGGATTCCGGGAAATCCAGGACCAAGCCTGTCTCGGCGCTGTGGAAATCGTAATTTGGGCCAAGAAAATGCGGCCAGTCGTCGGCCCGCAGCGACGGGACGGCGAGGATGCCTGCAAGGAAAAGACCGGCAATCGGAGGATTCATCGGGGATGACGGTAAGCCAGATCGGACCTGAGGGGAGCGTTTTTGTTCGCCGCCCCCGCCTCACCCACCCCACTTCACCGCGCAGGTGGCGGCGAACATCGGCATCCAGTCCTGCAAGAGGGTCGATTCGGCATCCCAACCGTCTTCGTAGAAGCCGGTGATGGCCAGGCCGGTCGCGCACTGGCCTCCGATCTGGGCCTCCCAGCTATGACTGTATTCGAGGCTGAGTTGGGCCTCCAACTGCTGGGAGAGGATCTCCTCGTCCATCGACTCGAGATCGGAATAGGGCAGGCGGTGTATGACCTTCAGCTCTCCCGTCTCCTCGAGCAGCTCGTGGTCGAAGAGGTAGAAGGCCGGATTCATGAAGCCGCAGAGCAGGCGGCCGCCGGGCTTGAGGACGCGGTGGCATTCGCGCCAGATGGGATCGAGGGACTCGGCGAAGACGTTCGAGACGGGATTGAAGACGAGATCGAAGGATTCCGAATCCAGCTCCGAAAGGTCGGCCATGTCGCCCTGGATCGCGGAGAGCTTCAACCCATGCCGGGCGCAGACCTCCTCGTCCTTCTCCAACTGCACATCCGAGGCGTCGTAGGAGACCACCTCGGCCCCGGCGGCGGCAAAGACCGGCACCTGCTGGCCGCCTCCGCTGGCAAGGGCGAGCAGGCGCAGGCCGGAGAGATCGGGATGGGCGGGGAACCACGCGGCCGGCACGGCCTTGTTCGGCGTGAGCACGACGGACCAGTCGAGCGCCTTGGCCCGTTCGATGACCTCGTCGGGAAAGGGCGTGCTCCAGCGGCAGCCCTCCAGCGACTGGAGGTTCCACGCGTTGCGGTTGTATTCGAGAATGTTCATCGGCAGGCCTTCGGATTTCGAGCTTCGGGTTTCGGACTTTATTCCAAGGATTGGTTCTTCGTGCTGTCGAGACGGAACTTCACCTCTTCCGTGCCCGGCGACAAGACGGTCAATTCGTAGGTCTCGGCTGCTCCGTCGGTCCGATAGCGCAGCCAGTCCGCGCCCGGATCGTCGGCGGCATAGGACCTGCCCGTCCACGGATTGGCGAAAGGGGTCTCGAGATGGCCGCCGCGGACGAGGAGATCGACGAGCTCGCGTCCCTCCATCATGCGCTTCGGATAGAGCTCCTCCTTCACATGGTAGCGTTGCAGGGCCTCCTGCACCTCCAGCAGCATGGAGCGAACCCGCCGCTCGGCGCGCTTCTCGAGGAGCGGTGGCACGAGGATGGTCGCACCCGCCGCGATCACCGCGAGAAGGCCGAAGGAGCGGAGGAGGAGTCGCTTCATGGGAACAAGTTGGGGACACAGAGTTTCATTCTTCCTACCCCAGCCAAACCTCCATCGGCACCCAATACAATCCTGCCGCGACCGCCAGCAGCCCCAGTCCGATCCAGTCGCGCTCCGCAAAGCGGTCCTTCCCCATGCGCCGCCGGACGAATTCCAGCAGCCAGCCCGTCGGGCAGCCGAACTTGCAGTAGGCCATCGGAACGTAGAGCGAGACCGCGAGGCCCACCAGAGCCACCACGAGGGTCGCGAGACCGGCGGACTTCAGCAGATACGCGTCGAAGGGCTCGATGCCCGCGAGATCGAGATCCAGCCCGAGAAAGGAGACCGCCAGCACCACGGCGAGCAGCAGGGGCGGGATCCAGCGGGCGATCCATTTCCCGTCGTCGGGCAAAGGCCGCTTCCATCTGGCGGGCAAAACCTTCATCGTCCAGCGCTGAAGGTTGCCATGGGGACAGACGAACTGGCAGTAGACCGGCTGCCCCGACGCCCAGGGCAGGAGAAAGACCGCCACGACGAAGAGGACGAGCCCCGGCGTCGCCTCCCAGGGGACGCGGCTTTCCGCCCAGCCGACGAGCAGCGACTGCGCGACGAGGTCGCCCAGCCACAGGCCCAGCCCCACGATCGTCGCCACGGAGTAGAGCCAGCGCCAGCGCTGGAAGCGCTTCGCCTTCCAGAAGGCGAAGAGGCAACCGAAGCCGAGGAAGCCGACGAGCACCGCGTCGCGCCATCCCACGGAGAGGCGGCGCTCCATCCCCTCCTCCCCTTCGGCCAGGGCGAGCCGGTGGCTGAGGCTCTTTGCCACCGCATCGCTGGTGCGCGTCGCGCCGGAGACCCCGTAGATCCCGGCGGCGGCCAGATCGGTGATCGCGGCGATCTCGTCCCAGCTGCGACCGTTCCACCGCTCCATGAACAGGAAATCCATGCGCACATCGCCGACATGGCTCGGCGTATCGTAGCTGTGCCGGATCGCGATGCCGAGGGCCTTGTCCTCCGCGTCGAAGACCGCGAGAACGTCGCTGGGCCCCGAATAGCCCGTGATTCGGCGGGAGGCGGGCATGGTCCGCACCGCATAGCCGATCTTCCCGCCCGAGGCGTCGAGCACCTCCAGCCCCGCCCGCGGCCCCGGATCGACGCGCAGCCGGTGGGCCTCCTTCAGGAAGACCCTCACCTCCGCCACCGTGACCGGCCAATCCCCCTGAACTCGGAGCCGCTCGTGATGCCCCCGGACCAGCCAAGCGACGGCCACGAGAACGGCGAGACGGTAGATCTGGAGGAAGGCTTTGACCATCGGGAGAAGGATTCCGGCAGAGGGGCCGAAACCATCCACCATACTCCGTCCGATGCGTGGCTCAACGGCTTCAACCCCGAGGACGCAAACAGGGCGCACCCAGACATTGACGGGACAGGCCCG
>CAYSZN010000091.1:0-326 GCA_964435425.1 uncultured Akkermansia sp.
AGCTCCCGGATGCGGATGTTGCGGTAGGCGGTCTTGTCGGAGTGGTCGGTGAGCATGATGCGTCCCCGGCCTGGGGCGAAGCCTTCCTTGTCCTTGAACTTGCTCGCGGCCAGATTGGCCTTCCATGGCTCGGAGGCGGTGTCGGCCTCGCCGACGAGCTCGCCGTTGAGCCAATGCTGCAGCTTGCCGTCCTTTGCGACGACCCGGCTGTGGTTCCACTCGCCGGCGGGTTTCACCTTCGTCTTCGCATCGGGTGCCTGGATGTCGTAGAAGGAGGCGGTGAGCCGCTTGGCGCCATTTTTGGAGTCGGGGTGCCTCTCGTCGTC
>CAYSZN010000091.1:336-7150 GCA_964435425.1 uncultured Akkermansia sp.
TCGTCGTCGAGCATCTGGTACTCGATGCCCAGCCATTCCTTGCCACCGACCTTGGTGACCCAGTACTTGAGGCCGTTGTTGCCACCTTCGGCGAGCGTCCACTCCCACTCGAGGTCGAAGTCCGAATATTCCTTCTCCGAGAGGAGGTTGCCCCCCTTTCCGTCGAGGCGCAGCTCTCCATCGGCGATGGTCCAGCCAGGGCCCAGCTCGGCACCATCCTGGCCCGTCCAGCCAGAGAAGGTCTTGCCGTCGAAGAGGGAGACGGATTCGCCCGCCAAGGCGAGGCCGGCACAGAGAGGAAGGAGGAGGCGGAGAGGGAGCTTCATACTCCGCGATCTTAGGCCGGACTGGAGGCGGAGGTCAAGGACGCACCTCCGTGCTCCGGCGGGATCAGGCCTCTTCGGTGGCCAGGGGCCTGGACTCCTCGCCTTCCTCTCCCGCGAGGACACGCCGGATGGCCACCTTGTCGATGCGCTGGCGGTCCATGTCGACGATCTCGAACTCGAACTCTCCGGCGGAAAAGGATTCTCCCTCCGCAGGCAGGCGATCGAGCCGGTGGACGATGTAGCCGGCCAGCGTCTGGAAGGGTTCCTTCTCCGCGTCGGCGAGGATGGAGAAGCCAGGGATGGCCTCCTCCACGGCATCGACCTCGACCAGCCCATCGGCCAGCCAGGAGCCCTCGGACACCTCGCGGATGCCGGGGCGGTCCGAACGCATGTCGCCGGGGCGCAGCTCGCCCACCACCTCCTCGACGAGATCCTCCAGGGTGATGAGGCCCCGCACCGTGCCGAACTCGTCCGCGACGAGGGCGGCGCCGAGGGCGGAGTGGCGCAGGGTGTCGAGCAGGGACAGGGCCGACTGGGTCTCGGAGACGAAGAGCGGCTCGCGGGAGATCTCGCCTAGCGGCTTCGACCGGGGAGCGGCGAGGTTGGCGAAGAGCATCCGCAGGGACACGAGGCCGGTCACGGAGTCGCGGTTGTCCTCGTAGACGGGAAAGACGGTCTGGTTCGTCGCCGCCACCTGGGGCCAGTAGTGCTCGGGAGCGGCGTCGTGGGAGAGAAAGATAATGCGGGGCCGGGGCTGCATGACCTCTTCGGCGAGGACTTCGCGGAGATCGAAGACCCCCTCGACCATTTCCGATTCCTCCTGCTTCACCATGCCGGTGACGATGCCCTCGCGCAGGATGACCTCCACATCGGCGGCGACGGCCCCCTCCTGCTCCTGGGGCGGCTTCCCGAAGAGCTTGAGGAGAAGCTTCGTGCTCAGCTCGAGGAAGGACACGAGCGGCTTCGCGACGACCGAGAGGATCTGCATCGGCCGGGCCATGGCGGAGGCAATGGTCTCGGGGAAACGCAGGGCCAAGCCCTTCGGCACGAGTTCGCCCACGACGAGGGAGAAGTAGGTGATGAGGACCACGACAATCCAGAAGGCGATCCGGTCCGCGTAGGGGGCGAGGGGCGGCACCTGCTCGATGAAGGGGGCGACGTAGGGAGCGAGGCTCTTTCCCCCGTAGGCGCCCGCGAGGACGCCGACGAGCGTGATCCCGACCTGGACGGTGCTCAGGAAGCGCTCTGGATTCTCGCCCAGCTTCAGAGCCAGCTTCGCGCCTTTCCTTCCTGCGTCGGCAAGGAGAGTGAGACGGCTGCGTCTAGCGGAAATAAGGGCAATCTCCGCCATGGCGAAGATTCCGTTGAGCAGCAGTAGGAGAAAGATGACGACGATCTCGGTCACGAAGTCCCTATTTCTCGCCCGACTCTGCGGAAAGTCAAGGAACACTGCTCGGGCACCCCCAAAGAAGCGCTTGGAAAAGGGCGGAATCGCAGCGAAAGGATGCCGTGCGCACAAGGTGCCCCATCCACCTCCTCCATGCGTTTTTGCGGCCATGTTCCAGCTTGAGAAATCGTGTAGTCTCCCTCTTCCTCCCATGTCCTCCCCTGCCCGCCTCCGCCTTGCCGCCGCCGTCGTCTTTCTCGGGATCGCCCTCGGGGCCTTCGGCGCCCATGGCCTGGCCGACCGCCTTGCCGAGACGGGCCGCCTCGACAACTGGGAGACGGCGACCCTCTACCATCTCATCCATGGGCTCGCCATGTTCGCCGTCGCCCTGCATTCGGGACGTCCCCTGGGCTACTGGTGCTTTTTTGCCGGGATCCTCCTCTTCTCCGGCAGCCTCTACGTCCTCGCCCTGTCCGGTGTCGCGAAACTCGGGATGATCACCCCCTTCGGCGGCGTCGCCTTTCTCGTCGGCTGGGCACGCTGGATTTTCTTCCGAAACGCGTCGAAAGAAACCATGTCCCATTCTCCATCAAACCAATAGACCGTCCATGAAACCCATCCTGCTCCTTTCCATCCTCCTCTTCCTCGTCCCGTTCCGCTCGAATGCCGCAGAGACGGCCCTCCAATGCTACGAGCTGCGCACCTACCACGCCGCCGATGGCAAGCTCGACGCGCTGCATGCGCGCTTCCGCGACCACAGCCTCGCCCTTCTCGAAAAGCACGGCATCACCAACCTGGCCTACTGGGTGCCGCAGAGCAACGAGGACAGGACCCTGGTCTTCCTCCTCGCCTATCCCGACCGGTCCGCACGCGAGGCCTCCTGGAAGTCCTTTCTCGACGATCCTGTCTGGCAAGCCGCCAAGGCGGAGTCCGAGAAGGACGGCAAGCTCGTGACCAAGGTCGGGAGCCTCCTCCTCCACCGCACCGACTACTCGCCTGAATGGCCGCTGGGCGCCACCGGCGCACCGCGTCTCTACGAAATGCGGGCCTACACCACCTTGCCCGGGAAGCTGCCCGCCATCGACGCCCGCTTCCGCGAGCATACCATGGACCTTTTCGCGAAGCACGGCATGACGAACCTGCCCTACTTCCACCTCGACGAGGGGCAGGAGGGGGCCGAAACGACCCTGCTCTACTTCCTCGCCCACGATTCCGCCGAGGCCCAGGCGGAGAGCTTCCGTGCCTTCCGCAGCGATCCCGTGTGGATCGCGGCTCGCGACGCCTCGGAAAAGGACGGCAAGATCCTCGTCGAGAACGGCGTCGTCTCGACCCTCCTGCTCCCGACGGACTACTC
Organism: uncultured Akkermansia sp.; assembly: GCA_964435425.1. GTDB lineage: Bacteria > Verrucomicrobiota > Verrucomicrobiia > Verrucomicrobiales > DEV007 > Arctic95D-9. The sequence continues at coordinate 3,404 of CAYSZN010000091.1, forward strand.
TCCAATGCAGTAGGCTTGACCCTGCCCTCCCATCCCATCATGAGCACGCCAAAACTCGTCGCCCTCGCCGGCAGCGCCCGCCGCGCCACGGCCGTCGAGGCCGCTGGCGAAGCCGGGGCGACGGTGACGCCCATCGACCTGAACGATTTCCCCCTTCCTCTCTTCAACCAGGATCTGGAGGATGCCGAGGGGCTGCCCGAGCCTGCGAAACGGCTCAAGGCGATCTTTCGCGACGCGGACGGCTTCATTTTCGCCAGTCCCGAGTACAACAGCGGCTACTCCGCCCTGCTCAAGAACACGATCGACTGGTGCAGCCGCGCCGAGTCGGAGGACGAGCCGCCCCTCGTCGCCCTCACGGGGAAAAGCGCTGTCCTCTTCGCCGCGTCGCCCAGCCATCTCGGGGGCCTCCGCGGCCTCTTCGCCCTGCGGGAACTGCTCCAGAATCTGGGCGTCACCGTCTACTCCGAGATGCTGGCGGTGCGCTCCGCCCACGAGATCGTCGCCGACGGCGCGGTGAAGGATGCCAAATGGGCTGCGAAAATCGCGACGCTTGCGAAGGACTACGTCTCGTTCGCCTCGAAGCTGGCGGGCTGATCCCGCCTCTTCCCTCCCTCCCGGACCACGAAAAAAGCCGGAGCCATGGGCTCCGGCTTTTCCGAAATGCGGAATCGCGATGCTCCGGTCAGGGAGCCGTCTCGGTCGTGCCGGGGGCTTTCTCCTGGCCGTCCCAGGCAGGGAGCTCGAGCGGCTTGGGATCCTCCTTCCAATCGCCGAAATCGGCGCCTTCGGCGATCCACTTGGCGAAGAGCTCCTTCTCGGCCTCGGTCCACTGGGGCGCCTTGCCTTCCGGCGGGTAGTGGTGGTCGTCCTCGAGCGGCAGCTTCACCACTTGCAGCATGCGGCTGTCGTCGGGCTTGCCGGGCACGATGAACTTCACCCCGTCCTCGCCCTCCGCCGCCATCATGGACTCGGCATTGGTCAGGACATAGCCGCCCTTCGGCTTGATCTTGCGTCCTGGACGCTCGGGATTCTCGTGCTCGGGACGGTGGCACTGGACGCAGCCGGACTTGATGAAGGGATAGATCTGCTTCTCGAAATGGATCTTGTCCTGCGCAGAGGCGTTCAGGAGCGGGAGAAAGAGGCCGCAGGCGGCCGCGATGAGGATGGTTTTTCGCATAGTGACGTGTGGTAGGGTGGCAAACGCTCGCCAAATATAGGCAAGCGCCCATCAACTTCAACCGCCGAATCCTCCCGGAATCCCGTCCATCGGAACCTTGCAGGAATCGCCAGCGAGGGTCAATCGGGCCGCCCCTTCCGATGGAGCTCCGCGATCCCGGAGGGAGGAAGGACGGCATCGTAGATCGCGAACTCGTCGATGGCCCCGTTGAGATTGCGCACGGGGAAACGGTGTCCGGCGGTGGGCAGGCCCCAATTTCCAATCTCGCAGGGGCCGAAGACGATCTCTCGCCCCGGGCGATGGAGCGGAGAAACCCCGCGTCCGACCTCGGCCCCATCGAAGTACTGGACGACCTCGCCACCTTCCCCATCGTAGCTCACCGCGAGATGATGCCAGCGCCCGAGGCTGTCCGAGGTGAAGACGGGACGGGAAAAGTACATCTGGTTGTGCTCCGCTCCCCTGGCCGCCTCCTCGGGAAGATACCGGATGGAGAACATCAGGCTGCCGTCCTCGTAAATCTGCCAATGCGGCTCGCCGTTCTCGTAGCCGTCGGTGAGAAGGAGGGAATTGTATTTCTTGTCGACGGCATCGACCTTCACCCAGCAGGCGAAGGTGAGGGCACGGTAGCCGCCGTCGAGATTCAGCCTCACGCGGTCGCCGGGGCGCTTGAACTCAAGCGCGTCCTTGCCGGGCCAACGGCCTTCCGTCCAGCTCGCGCCCACGGCACCGCCCGAGCGCTCCCTCCGTTCCGGCACGGCGGTGTTCGCGACGAAACGGTCCCGGCCCGGTTCCCCGGCCCGCTGGAAGAGATAGCAGGCGACGAGCCGTGGATCCCGCCGCGCCTCCAGCGACCAATCCCGCCATTCCTCGAAACGGCGGCGGTCGCGCTGGCCCACGAGATTCCGCAAGTCGGCAGCGGGCAGGAAGGTGCCCGCGTCCGGAGGCGGAGTGGCGCGGGTCGAAAATCCCTCTCCATCCCGCAAGCTACGAGGAGGAGCCGATTCGCGATGCGCGACGACCTCCCCCTCGAAGACATGCACGGAGCTGAACCCATCCGCGACGTTGAGGGCGAACTCGGTGCCGAGATCCTCGAGCTTCACCCCCGGCGCATGGAGGAGGAACCCCTTCGCCGCCGGGGGCACCTGCACCCTCACGCGTCCCCGGAGGCACTCGGCCTCCCACGCGGAGAGGATGCGGAGCTCGGCTCCGCCTTCCAGAAGGAGCGTCGCTCCGCTGAAAAACTCGATCTGGGCGAGGCCCTCTTCGAGCTGGAAAAGGCCTGGCGAGAGCGCGTCGCCTCCGCGATGCGCGCTCCCTCCGAACTCGGCATCGAGCACCCGGCTCAGGATGGCGCATCCCTCGGCGACGGTCTCGGTTTCCGGCGCCGGCCGGTCGCGCACCACGAGAAGGAAGACACACGCGACAGCCGTAGCCAGGCCACCCCAGAGAACCGGTCTCCCTCCCCGCCGACGGGGCGGCGGAGTCCCATCGGCGGCCTCGATCCTCCCCGTGTTCAACGCGGGATCACGAAGAAGCCGGGCGTCGAGATCCGCCAGTTCGAGGTAGAGACGTCGGGCCTCCCAGTCGTTGCGCAGGAGTTCCTCCAAGTCGCGGAGCTGCTCGGGGGCGATCTCCCCGTCAAGATGGGCGTGAATGAACTCTTCGAGATGTTTCATGTCGATCCCTCCAGGCGAAGGCGGCGCGTGACGCAGTCGTGCAGACGCCTCCGCAGCAATTGCAGGTTCCGGAAAAGGGTACGTCGACTCAGGGAGAAGCGCTCCATCATCGCCTCGGCGCTCTCGCGCCGGGCGAAACGGCTGAGGACGAGTTCGCGCTCGCGCGGCGCGAGTTCCGCGAGACAGGACTCGACGAGGGCGAGCCGTTCGTCGAGCTGCGGTTCGAGGCGCTCGCGCTCGACCGCGAGAAGTTCGACGATGTCCTCGGAGAACAGCAACGGCGAACGGGCGGCCTTTTCCCGATGTTTCCTCACCTCGAGGTAGGCGAAGCGGTAGGCCCAGGGGAGGAAGGGGCGGTCGGGCTCATACTGGTCGAACTTCCGGAACAGGGCGAGGCTCGTCTCCTGCAGGATGTCCCGTGCGTCGGCCTCCGAGGGAACGAGGGAGTAGATGTAGCGGAACAACCGCTCCTGATGGGCAGTCAGAAGCAGGATGAGGCTTTCGGTGTTGGAGGGTTCGTCCGGCATCTCAGGCAATCAGCTCCTTGATCACCGTCCCGCCGAACTGGCTGAGTTGCTTGAACCGCCCGGCGTGGTAGAAGGTGAGTCTGTTGTCGTCGAGCCCCAGAAGACGCAGCAGGGTGACGTGGAAGTCGCGCACATGGGCCCTGCCATCGACGGCCTCCATGCCGAGCTCGTCCGTCGCGCCGATGGTGTGGCCCGCCTTGCAACCGCCGCCGGCGAGCCAGATCGTCATGGCGTTGGGATTGTGGTCGCGCCCGTAGGCGGTGCCGCCGCGCACGCCGTTGTCGGGAGTGCGACCGAACTCGCCGCACCAGACGACGAGGGTGCTCTCCAGCAAACCGTGCTCCTTCAGGTCCGCGATCAGCGCGGC
>CAYSZN010000091.1:7160-9285 GCA_964435425.1 uncultured Akkermansia sp.
ATGGGCTGGTCCACGCCCGCAACGAGATTGCCGTGGGCACGCTCGATGTAGTCGTGGCTGTCCCACGATCCATGATAGAGCTGGACGAAGCGCACACCCTTCTCCACCAGCTTCCGCGCGAGGAGGCACTTGCGGCCAAAGGCGTCGGTGGGCTCGCGGCCGATGCCGTAGGCCTCCTTCGTCCTCTCGCTTTCGTTGGACAGATCGAGCGCCCCCGGCACCTGCGCCTGCATGCGGAAGGCCAGTTCGTAGCTCTCCATCCGGGCGCTCAGCGCCGCGTGGCCGGGATGCTCGGCGGCGTGAGCGGCGTTCAACTTGGCGAGGAGGTCGAGGTTCTTGCGCTGGTGCTCCGGCGTCACTCCCTCGGGCGGGGCGAGGTCGAGGATGGGCGAACCCTTCGGACGCAGAGGCGTGCCCTGGAAATGGGCGGGCAGGTAGCCGTTGCTCCAGTTCGCCGCGCCGCCCTGCGGGTAGCTGACCTCGGGAAGGACGACGAAGCCGGGCAGGTCCTCGTTGACCGAGCCGAGCCCGTAGTTCACCCAGGCACCGATGCCGGGATCGCCGCCGAAGCGGTTGCCGGTATTCATCTGGTACATCGCGGTGGGGTGGTTCACGCTGTCGACGGTGCAGCCGCGGAAGAAACAGAGCTCGTCGGCCACCTTGGCGAGATGCGACCAGTTCTCCGCCATGTCCGCACCGCTTTCGCCTGCCTTGATGAACTGGAACGGGCTGCGCACGTAGTAGCGCTTCCCGCTCTCCATCGCCGACTTCTGCCGGCCCTCGCGGACGAATTCCTTGAGGTGCATCCGGTCGAGCATCGGCTTCGGATCGAAGGTGTCGATGTGCGAAGGTCCGCCCTCCATCATCAGGAAGATGACCTGCTTGGCCTTGGCTTCGGGAAAATGCCCCGGTTTCGGGGCCAGCGGATTCGCCCTTCTCTCCTCCGCCGCGAGCAGGGAGGTGAAGGCGACGCTGCCGAGCGAGGCCCCGAGACCGTAGACGAACTCCCGGCGCGTCGGAACGTGGAGGGCGCGGGCACCCGCGCAGGGAAAGTAGGCGGACTTCATCGGAGAGATTGACAAAAGAGGGTGTAATACATAGTTTTACCCATGATCAAGACCATCGCCAAGATCGGGAACTCCCAAGGCATCATCTTCGACTCCGCCCTGCTCCAGCTCGCCCGCCTCAAGGTCGGCGACGAGGTGAACGTGGAGGTGCATGCCGGCGGGACGATCACGATCGCGCCCATCGCCGAGATGCCGCCCGCCGAGGAGGTGTCCAGCCTCATCCAGGACACGATGAAGCGGTATGCACGCACGATGAAGCGCCTCGCATGAAATCCGATCCGAACCGATGTCTCCATCTCACCGTGGAGATCGTGGAGGAGATCCACGCCGAGGCGATCGCTCAATTCGGCGGTTCGAACGGACTCCGCGACCGGGCCATGCTGGAATCCGCGGTGGCGGCCCCTCAGGCCAGCTTCGGCGGCACCTCGCCCTTCAAGGACACGGTCGAAGTCGCCGCCGCCTACCTCTACTACCTCTGCGGGAACCATCCTTTCGTGGATGGCAACAAACGCGTCGCACTCGGCGCGTGCCTTGTCTTCCTGCAATTGAACGGCTACGAGCCTGCGCCCGACAGCGAGGAATGGGAAACGCTCACCCTGGCCGTCGCCGCCGGCGTCCTGCGCCGGGACGAAGTCACGGCGCGGCTGCGGGAGCTGGTCGCCTGAGCGAAGCGAAGCCTCCCAGACCCTCCCGTCGGCTGAAGGGCGGCTTGTCCGTTCAATCCACATAGGCGAACTCGTTCGAATTCAGCAGGACCAGACACACATCCCCCAGAGCGCGCGTCCTGGCGTCGCAGCCGGCGGGCTGGAGGTCGGGGACGAAGTCGGCGTAGGCATGCAGCCGCTCGTCGAAGGCGAACTTCTCGCCCGTGTTCTCCTCCACCGCCTCGCGACGCACCGCCGAGGGTGGGTCGAATTCCGGATAGACCGCCTTCTCCTGCACCGCCGCCATTTCGCGCCAGTGGTCGAGGCAGACGGCGGTTTCTTCGGGTTTCGCCCCGCGGCCGTAGACGAGGAGAAACGCCCGCCGGATCGCCGCCTCGTCGTCCGCCGTCTCCT
>CAYSZN010000092.1:0-9276 GCA_964435425.1 uncultured Akkermansia sp.
CCTTGCCGGTCCCTGCGTGACGGGTGGCCCAGAGGCGCTCGAGGAGAGGCCGCGAGTCGTCGTCCCATTGCGCGAGCCAGGCGGGCACGCGGCCGAGGCGAGCGGCCAGGACGGCGGCCTCCTCGATCGAGCGGAGCCGCACGAGGTGCCTGTCCCTCGGCGAGGCCTCGAATTCCGGATGCGGCTGTTGCAGCGCGTCGGCGATCTCCTCCTGCAGATTGCCGCCGATGAAGGGGTAGGCCTCGACGCTGAAGACGAAGGCCTCGACCCTGCTCTCGCCGGGAGCACGGACGAGCGGCAGGCGGCTCTCGCCGAATCCCGCGGGATATTCGACGCCCTCCGTCTCCTCCAGAATCGTGGAGAAGGTCGCGAAGGCGGCCTCGTCCTCCTCGCGCTTCGCCTGGAGCAGGCCGAGGCGGAAGCGGGCGTCCAGATCCCAGCCGCGCAGCTCGACAAGCCGCGAGAGGATGCGCTCGGCATCGCGCGGGCTGCCGGACTTGAGGTAGTGCCCGGAGAGCTCGGCGAGGAAGTCGATGTCGCTGCCGAACTTCGTCTCGAGGCGGCGGCGGAGCTGGTCGGCCTCGCCGAGGCGGAGATCCTTCTCCAGCATGCGCACCAGCTCCTTCCAGTTGTCCAGCGTGTCGCCCTCGCCCCGGGAAAGGAGCTGGCGGCGGTAGTAGATCGCGGACTTCAGGTCTCCGAGCTTGCCCGAGAGCGCGCCCAGCTCGGAGAGCAGCTCCTCGCTGCGGCCCGACATGTAGTAGGCCTTCTTCATCGCCTCGTAGGCCTCGCTGTCGTCCCCGGCGGCGCGATGGACGCGGGCGAGGGCCTCGGGGTAGAAGCGGTCGAAGGGATGGCGCCCCGCCAGCTCGGCATAGCGCTCGCGCATCCAGTCGAGCAGGCGGTGGGACTGCGCCACGGTGAGTTGGCCGTCGAGCTGCTTGCGGCGCTGCACCGGATCGGTCTCGCGCTCCAGCAGGTCGATCTGGACCTTCAGCGCCTCCTCGGGCTGGCCGGACTCGACGAGGGCGTTGGAGAGCTGCTTCACGATGCCGCGCTTCCCGTAGAGGTCCGCCTCGCGGTAGGCGCGCCGCCAGACCTCGACCTGCTTGCCGGGACTGCCCTGCCGCTGGTAGAGTTTCGCCAGAGTGGCGAGGGTCGCGAGGGAGGCGTCGGGCTTGGCGGCCAGCGCCTTCAGCTCGCGCATGGCCTCGTCCTCGAAGCCCAGCTCGAAGCGCACTTCGGCACGGCGCTGGCGGTAGTCGTCGGCGCGTTCCGGATCGATCTCGGCGAGGGTGGTCAGATGCCGCACCATGTGGGTGGTGCGTTCGTTCTGCTCGGCGAGGCTCAGGAGCATCTTCACGATCTCGACGACGGGTTTGCCCGCCTCCTCGTTCGCCTTGGTGAGCTGCTCGTAGCATTCCTGATTGTCCTGCAGCTTGGAGGCCCACCACGCCGCGCGGTAGCGGCGCTCGGTCGAGGGCGCTTCGTTCGCCGTCCGCTTGACCGATTCGTAGTAGTCGGTCAGCTCCTGCGGCGGCGGCTCGTCTCCGCCGCGCGAGGCGGCCTGCGATGCGGCGACGGCGAGACGGCGGTAGTCGGCGATGCTGCGGATTTTCCCCTCCTTCAGGACGCTGTCGTCCTGCGTCTCCACCTTCGTCGCGTAGTGGCCGCGGATGAGGCTGAAGATCCGCTGGTCGGTCTCGGCCCGCGCCTCGAGTCCCGCATTGCCCTCGCGGATCCGCTCGAGGGCGGCGATGGCCTTCCCAATCTCCTTCGTCGCCACGTAGAGGTCGGCGCGCGAGGACTGGTAGTCGAGATTCGCCGGTGCGAGGGCAATGGCCTCGTCGAGCGCGGCGAGCGCCTCCTTTTCCAATCCCAGATCCTTGAAGACGACGCCGACTTGGTGGAGGCGCGCGGCCTTGGCGAGGGGCGCGCTTTCCGCCGCGGCATAGCCGTGCAGGGTGTCGATGGCCTGGGTGGTGCGTCCTCGCTCGTGGAGGAAGCGCGCCAGCTCGAGCGCGGCCGAGGATTCCTCGGCGGACTCGCGCGAGGCGAGGGTCGGATCGACGAGGAGCCGCTCGACCAGTCCGTCGAGGTAGTGGGTCCGCGCGAAATCGAGAATGGAGCGGCGGCCCTCGACGTCGACGGTGCCCGCATCGAGCAGAGCGACGAGACGCGCCGACGCGGCCTCGCGGCCTTTCGCATGGAGATCGACGAGGGCGCGGCGCAGGACGAGGTCGAGCGGCGCTCCGCCCGTGGCGATCAGTCCGTCGAGAGTCGCCGCCGCGGCCTCGTAGCGGTCGTTGCGCATCTGGAGGTCGGCTAGGCGGATGCGATGGGCGGGATCGCCCGGCAGGGACCGGACGAGGCGGGCCACGGCCTCCTCCTCCTTTGCTGGGTCGGCGGTGAGGCGGTGGAACTCGGCGAGGTCGTGGAGAGCGCGTTCCGCCGGATTCTCGCCTGCGGCCGCCTCGGCGAGGGCTTCCTCCAGCTCGTCGAGCCGGTCGTGGCGCTCGTGGAGGCGGACCAGCCGGGAGAGCAGGCCCGCGTATTCGGGACTCCTGAAATGGAGCGCGGCCATCGCCTCGCGCGCGGTGGCCACCGCGCCGTCGAAGTCGTCGGTGAACTCGTGGAGGCGGTTCAGTTCGAGCAGGGCGTCGAGGCGGCGGCGCGGATCGTCCGTCTTCGTCAGCTCGCGCAGGACCGCCGCCGCCGTTTCCGTCTCGCCCGCCTCGAGGAGCAGACCGACGATCTCCGTCCGCAGGGAGACGTTGTCGGGAAAGGATTTCAGGAGGGTGTTCCAGTCCGCCACCGCCGCCTCGGTCTGGCCCTGGAGCCGGTGCAGCGCTGCCTTGCGCAGGCGGATCGCGAGTCCCTCCTCGTCGCCGGTGGGCACGATCTCGGCGAGGCGGGTGTAGAGCGAAAGCGCCTTGGCGAAGCGCCGCTGCTGGTCGGCGATCTCGGCGAGAGCCTTCAGGGCGGGACGATTGTCGGGGTCCGAGGCGAGGACCGCATCGTAGAGGGGTCGCGCCGCCTCGGCGTCGCCGCCCTTTCTCAGAAGGTGGGCATAGAGCAGCTTGGCCACCTCGGGACCGGATTCGCTCGCGCCCTTGAAATAGTCGAGCAGCAGGGCGGTCTGCCCCTTCTTCCCGTAGAGGTCCCAGAGCAGGTCGAGGACCTTGCCGTAGGCCGGATCCCTCTGCAGGAGCTGGATGTAGTGGTTCGCCAGACGCGAGTCCGCCTCCGTCCAGGGCGCGGGGGCGGCGGCTTCCTCCGTCCGCGCCGGGTCCGTCGCCGCCAAGGCGATCCCCAGGACGGCGAAACGGAGGACGCGGCTGGGGGAGAAGGTTTTCAAAGTCCGGGGCGGGAGGTTGCAGATCCCGTCCGAACGGTAGGCGAGCGCTCTGGGTCCGTCAATACATCGCACCGCGCCGAGCTCGCCCTGTTTTCCTCGACGACTGGACTTGCAAAGACCCGGTCCCCGATGGATCGAAACCAGACAGCCATGCCCGACTCCGTTTTCAACGTGGATCAATACAGCGAGGGGATCGACCTCGAGGCCAAACGCGCGGGAGGGCGCGACGGCAAAGGGGCCTTGCCAAACGGCGTCTGGGAGACCTACTCGGCTTTCGCGAACACCGACGGCGGTGTCATCCTGCTCGGAGTTTCGGAGCGTCCCGACCACTCCCTCGTCGCGACAGGGATCGAGGAGCCGGATCGGGTGGAGGGCGATTTTTGGAACCAGGTCAACAATCCCCGGAAAGTCAGCCGAAATCTGCTTTCCCGCCATGCGGTGGTGAAGCATCCCCTTGCCAACGGCCTCTGGGTGATCGCGATTCAGGTGCCGCGGGCTTCCCGGAAGGAGCGTCCGGTCTTCATCGACGGAAACCCTCTGACCGGGACCTACAAGCGGCAGCAGGCGGGCGATTACCGATGCACCGAAGAGGAGGTCCGGCGCATGCTCGCCGAGCAGACCGAGGACGAGCGCGATGCCCGCATCATGCCGGGCTTCACCTTCGACGACGTCGATATGCCCAGTTTCAACGCCTACCGCAACCGCCTCGCCGCGTTGAAGCCCGACCATCCCTATCTCGCCGCCAGCAATCTCGAGTTCATGCACAAGATCGGCGGCTGGCGGAAGGACAGGGAAACGGATGAGGAGGGCCTGACATTGGCCGGTCTGCTCATGTTCGGAAAGCACGAGTCGATCCACGAGGCGCTGCCGAACTATTTCGTCGACTACCGGGAGCTGCCCGTGGGTGGAACCAAGACGGAATGGGTGGACCGCCTGACCCCGGACGGCACTTGGTCGGGAAACCTCCACGATTTCTACAGATCGGCGATCCAGCGGCTCTTCCGCGATCTCAAGGTCCCGTTCCGTCTCGAGGGCGACGAACGGGAGGACGATACCGCCGTTCACAAAGCGTTGCGCGAGGCGCTGGTGAACGCCATCGTCCATGCCGACTATTCGGCGCGAATCTCGATCCTGGCCGTGAAGGCCCCCGGCTACTTCGGCTTCCGCAATCCCGGACGGATGCGCATCCCCATCGAAAAGGCGCTCGAAGGAGGCCACAGCGACTGCCGCAACCGCAGCCTTCAACGGATGTTCAGCCTGATCGGCCTCGGCGAACAGGCCGGCTCCGGGATTCCGCGCGTGCTGGAGAACTGGAAAACGCAGCATTACCGGGCTCCCGAGCTGTGGGAGACGCTGGAGCCAGAGGCCACCTTGATGAGGATGCGAACAGTCAGCCTCTTGCCGGATTCGACCTTGGAGGAATTGCGCTTCCGTTTCGGGGAAGCATTCGACGGGCTCGGAGAGAACGGGCGGCTCGCGGTGGCCACGGCCCAGATCGAAGGGTTCGTCTCGAACGGCCGGATGCAGCAGCTCAGCCGCCTGCATCCCCGGGATATCACGAGCTTGCTCAAAACGCTGGAGGACGAAGGTTTCTTCGTCCACGATGGACAGGGACGGGGCACCACCTACAGGATTGCCGGGACCGATGCGGTCGATCTGGCCGATGCGGTGGAATTGGGAGATACGGCACCGAGCTCCGCACATTTGCCGCCGAGCTCCGCACATTTGCCGCCGAGCTCCGCACATTTGGGCAGCGGGTCCGATTCCCCAGGACCGATGACCGAAGGAATCGTTGACAATCCCGAATTGTTGAAGATCGCCGAGGCAGTCCGGACCAATGGGAAAACGACTCCAGAGATCACCCGCTCCACGATTCTGGAGCTTTGCCGGGGCAGATTCCTCACTCTCAGCCAGTTGGCCCAGCTCATGAACCGTTCGGCAGGCGGCCTCCGCCAGCGCTTCATCAAGCCGATGGTGGATACGGACAAAGTGCTGGAACGCCGCTTCCCCCAGCAGCCCAACCACGAGCAGCAAGCCTACCGGACCCGCGAACCATGAGACGGTGGCGGCATATCGAGGGAATGAGAAACTTGGAGTATCCCTGACGCTGACTCCCGATCGGGGCCACCTCTGAATTCCGAAATAGTTTACGAGATAGATAATGGAGTGGGTGGGAAAGTCTTGTGGTGTTGTTTGAAGAACGAGGCCGTAGGTCGTTTCGGACGGCTCCAATCTCCAAACCTCCGGTTCTACCGGGGGTGTCCGATTCTCAATACAACCGTTGAATTCGGAACTGAAACGCCCAGCTCGCGCAAGTCTTGTCCGGCTCGTGCTCGCACTGTTAGCGCGTCCGTCAGCGCCCTGTCACTTCTGGCCTTTGCGGGCAGTGCGTCATGACGGGATTTGGCATTTCTCAGGGTGCATAGTCCGTTGCGGATTGTCGATTCCAACTTAGCTTTTTCCGCCGCGAAATGTCCACGCAGCATCTTTTCGTCAGCGACGTCCTGAACGTTTGGAGCCGGGTTATATCGGAAACGAGACTCGTGCTCATGCCGCCATGTCATCAACTTACCAGTCATCACGCTGCCGAAACCGGGCACCCGACGTACGGCGGATAGGTTTACATCTGCGGCGGTTTCGATGCCGAACGATATCAAAGTTGCAGTCTTTGCTGGGCCTATGCCGGAAATGCTCGCGCCGCGTATTGAGAAGCGGTCAAGGTAGGCCTGTCGTTGACGTGACTCCCTGCTGGCCTTCATTGCCGCCAATTCCTTATTGAGTGCATCGTCATGACCTCTGTAGGCCGCGACAACCGCATTCAAATCGCTGCGCACCTTGGCGATTTCGATCATACCGTTCCGCCGCGCAAAGTCATCCAGTTCGCACTGGACCCGTTCATCGGCATCCTTAAAAGCTTGCTGGAACGGTCCGGGTGAAACTTTGCGGTCAAAAATCGTATATAATCCCCAAATTCCTAATCCAATCCATATAAAAAAGACTTGGGCAGCGAGGAAGAGGCCAGCAATAGCGCCGCCCATCATCAACAATCCCATGATTGCCTGTCCGCGTTTTCTGCTCTTAGCCTCTAGAAGCGCATTGCTGGCACCATTCGGCATTGCAACAACTGGAAGCAGGTCTGCGGCGACAGGGAAGTGGAATGCCATAATCTCTCGGATTGCTTGTTCCGTGCCACGCGTATCGGTTGGAAGGCTGGGTGTGACAGAGGCCAGATCCGGAAACATGGAAAACCCACTTTTGGCAGCCAGTTTGCACCAAGCGCAACCATCGGGATTTCTAGGATAATAGTGTGTCTTGACCCTGCTACAGTGATTCAACGAACCTTCAAGGCTGTGCAGAGCGTTTATCCAGACTTTTGCGCTTGGACGTGCGCGCGGATTTACTCCAAATGCGCTCTCGAATGCACCGACGATAGCATCTGGAAATATATCGAGCGTCAGTGCCCCGGGGGGTGGAGTGGTTTGGGTCGCGGCGCGGCGGGCCAGCGAAAAGGCAAACCGGTTCTGGGCAATGGCATCACCCATGGAAATGTCTGGCCCGTTGTATCGTCCGGCGTAGGGGTGCCGCCCCATAAATAGAAGATGGAAGATCGCAACCGCCAACCCAAAATTGTCGTGTTCAATGCTTCGATTGACGGATGCTAGGTTCAACCCATGTAGCTCAGGCGGCGTAAAGTCGGGAACCCCGACAACGCAGGGATAGGACTTGCCGTTCAGGCTGAATTGGAAGCTGTCCGCATCAATCATGGCAACGGTCGCATCCTGCGACACAAGCACACCGGAATGATTCAAATCGCCGATGACACATCCCATTTGATGCACCTTTCCAACGGCTCTCGCGACGTTCAGCGCGGCACGGACTATGAAGCGGTAATCCGCTTTCGGAAAATGATGCAGACGAGATTTCGGACTGTAAAGCTCATGCAGCGGGCGATAGTCCGACACAAGTCGCATGGCGAAGCCAAGGAAGTTGCCGCTCCGGTCGGTCGCCACTTCGCTAGGGTAGGCGACAAGGTCGGTCTTGAAGGCAAGGCTTTCGCCCACCATTGCCCGCACCTTTGCTTCCCTCTTGGTGCGTAAGCCGGTGTTGTAGATTTTGACGGCCAGTCCAGAACGACTCTTAATCGCGTATACCTTGCCTTCGCCGCCTTCTCCGATCAACTCAGCCAGTGAAGCCCGATCTTTTCCGATGACGATTTCCTGCATGATCATCTCCCGGAAATGAGAATTAGTGTCTTGTCGTCGTCGGTGCGCTCGCAAACCGATGGATGGGAAAGATAGGTGGCCAGCTTCTTCGAAAGCTCGATAAGGCGTCCTTCGCCGAATGCAGTATCGACCGGACTTATCATCGGATCGAAGAACCGGGGATGCGCTGCACGGTCTATATGTGACAAAGCCAGATCGCCGACACCGTCGGAGAACAGCGCAAAGGCATCATAATCACTTGGGTGGCGGACGATGTTCAGACGCGGTTCGGGATCATCAGTGAAAAAGTATGTGCTTGACGCATATTCGCCATTCTCTGGCCAGCAAAGCACATCCCATCTGTCGCCCTTTCTCCCTACGATAGCGCTATCGCCAATGTGCAAAGTGACCACTTCATCCGGCACAACAACTATTGCTGCCAACGTTGCAGCGAATTGGCGAGGCGTGGTGCCTCGTTGTGCAGCTATTGAGAAAATCTGATCCCTTAGCTCATCGATCCAGTACCGCAAATCTTCATCGGTCGGCAAATTGGAATTTTCATAAACCCATTTGCGGAATCGGACCGAGAGGAAACGGCAAGCGATCCATGCGCCATATGCTCCAAATTTGGCGCTGCCAGCACCATCCGACACAACGGCGAAAATAGAGCCATTGCCCAATTTTGAAACAGCGGAAGCATCTTGACGCCTATCGCCATTTTGGATGTGGGCCGTGCCGATCACGGACGCTTGTGCCCATCGCCAAGCCATGTTGTTATTCTGCGGCAGCCCAACCATCCGGGGCAGTCGGATTCTCAAGTGGGACGGCATCACCAGGGTTGGACTGCGAGACGGCGCTTAGGGAGCTGGACAACCATCGGAACAGCTCTTTGAAGTCCAACCCATTCAGCTTGAGCGGCTGACGCGTCGCAATTTGCCCAAGAATGCTCATGTCCGCTTGCCCTACGCCAACGGCATAAAACATGAATTCTTTTCGTTCCTCGCCTTGGTGAACGCGTCTCTTGGCCTCTTCCCAATTGTCAGTTGGAGCGCCATCGGTAATCAGAAATACCCATGGACGGTAATATTTCACGCCATTCTCTCGATAAAGGCCCTTCCGCTGACGAAGCATGTCTAGGCCAGTTACAATCGCTTCGCCCATTGGAGTTGCATTGTCCGCGATCAGTGTTTCGGGATAGAAATGGTCTACTGTGGCGAAGTCGGACTTGATTTCCACCGGCCCGAAAGTGACCATCGCGAGTTCCACACGCTTCGCTGCCATAGAATCGTTCGTCAGTTCCTGTCGCAAGATCGACAGTCCTTCGTTCAATTCTGAAATCGGCGTGCCATTCATTGAATAGGAGGTGTCCAGCAAAAGAATTACTGGACAACGCTGCTCCGAGTTTTCGACAAACTCCGCACGGAATGGTTGCTGTTCGAATTCATCCATATTCACACTTTGTTCATGAATCATGGAAGTTACAACTCTTTCTTTGCTGAACAGCGATATTGGCCCACTTCCATATCGGCCACGTTCAGGAAAACCTGATTTTCCCTGTCGGATCAAGGCTTTTCGCCTCTCCGCATCACTTCGGGCCACCCGCGATCTTGCCTGGGCGCAACCTTCCGGCGGACGCCTGGGCCAGGCGTCCCTACCACGCTTTGCTCCGCAGCCCGCCGATGCGGCGGGCGCGGGTCCGCCTGATCCCGATCAGGA
>CAYSZN010000093.1:0-9274 GCA_964435425.1 uncultured Akkermansia sp.
TGCGTAGCTGGTCGATGCGGGTGACGGTGGCTTTTAGCTCGGCATTGAGCTGGGCAATGTCCACCACTTCACGAGTATCCCTAGGCTCTACATAGGTGCTTACCGACAGGTTGTAATCGTTCGCAACCACCTTCTTGAACGGCACTGATTGGGAAAAGTGATCCACGTCGGATTTACTGTCAAACACCTGCATGATTTCTTCGATATGCGGGTCCAGAAGCGCATTGGTATTGGCCCCCTTCTTGAACAGGCCGCTGGCGTCGATGAACTGGATAGTGTTATCAGTCTTGTGTTTGGAGAGAACTAGAATGTTGACCGCGATGGTAGTGCCAAAGAACAGGTTGGGCGCGAGCGAGATCACGGTTTCCACATAGTTGTTGTCTACCAGGTATTGGCGGATTTTCTGCTCGGCCCCGCCCCGATAGAAAATGCCGGGGAAGCAGACAATCGCCGCGCGGCCCTTACTGGATAAATAGTGGAGCGCGTGCAGCACGAAAGCAAAGTCGGCCTTGGACTTGGGTGCGAGCACGCCTGCCGGAGCAAAGCGGTCGTCGTTGATAAGCGTGGGATCGTCGCTCCCCACCCACTTCACTGAATACGGTGGATTGGAGACGATGGCATCGAAGGGTTTCTCATCGCCGAAATGCGGAGCTATCAGTGTGTTGCCCAGCTGGATGTCGAACTTGTCGTAGTTGATGTTGTGCAGGAACATGTTCATCCGCGCCAGGTTGTAGGTGGTGTGGTTGATTTCCTGCCCGAAAAAGCCGTCGTCGATGATGTGGGCATCGAAGTGCTTCTTCGCCTGCAACAGGAGGGAGCCGGAGCCGCAGGCGGGATCGTAGATTTTGTTGACGCTGGCTTGCCCGTGCATGGCGAGCCGCGCGATCAGGCGGGAGACATGCTGCGGGGTGAAGAATTCGCCGCCGGATTTGCCGGCATTAGCGGCGTAGTTGGAGATGAGGAATTCGTAGGCGTCTCCGAAGAGGTCGATCTGGTTCCCCTCGAAATCGCCGAAATCCAGGCCACCGACTCCGTTGAGCACGGCGGCGAGGCGGGTGTTTTTGTCCTTTACGGTGTTGCCGAGACGGTTGCTGGTGGTGTCGAAGTCGGCGAAGAGGCCTTTGATGTCCTTTTCCGAAGGGTAGCCACTGGCCGACCCCTCGATGGCGGAAAAGATGGCGGCGAGGTCGGTGTTCAGGCTCTCGTTGGTGTTCGCGGTGGCGAGGACCTTGCTGAAGAGCTGGCTGGGGTAGATGAAGTAGCCCTTGGTCTTGATGGCGTCGTCTTTGATGTCCGGGGTGATGACGGAATCGGGCAGCTCGACGTAGCTGATATCCGGGTCACCCGCTTCGATGTAGGCGGCGAAGTTTTCGCTGATGAAGCGGTAGAACAGTGCGCCGAGGACGTATTGCTTGAAGTCCCAGCCATCGACGGCTCCGCGAACCTCGTTGGCGATTTTCCAAATCTGGCTCTGTAGGGCGGCGCGTTGCTGGATGCTGGTCATGGTTGAGTTCCTGTCTTGGTAGCGAAGGTTGTAGTTTCAAAGTGGCTACGAGGGGCTTGGCGCAGGGCCGATAAAAAGGCAATGAAGGCTGGTCTTAGATTTCAATAAGGTGGTAGCTGGTGTTTCTGCCGTCTTCAGGCCCAGCTCGCTGGCCACCCCCGTCAATGCGTCGGCGCGGCGACGGTGCTTTCCAGAATCTCGCGGCGGCGGGCCTCGACGATGCGCGAGGCGATCTCCAGAATCGTCTCCTCGAGCAGGAGCCGCAGGTGGCTCCCCGCGCGGTAGTCGGCGGGGGCGATGTGCTTGATCCGCCCCGCCACGCCGGAGAGCTGGTAGGCCTTGCGGAAGCTGGTGCGCGTGCGGTCGTCGGGATTGTAGACGGCGATGCTGTGTCCGCCGAAGCGCTTCATCACCGTGAAGCAGGGCACGTCGGTGGGACCGTCGCCGAGATAGATCATGTTCGGGAAGGGAATGGGCCGCAGATGGTCGGGCATGTGGTCGTTCACATCCTCGGCGGGGTCGAGCATGCCCTTGTTGATGCGGAAGAGATACTGCGTCTTCGCCGTGTGCGAGATGACCCGACGGGGAAAGGAGATGCGGCCCGCGCTGTTCTCGGCGAACTCGCAGCCGAAGATCTCCTTGATGTAGGGACGCAGGCGGCTGCCGTCGATCAGGGCCTTGATCCCGCTGGAGACGATGTAGTGCTCGATCCTCACGCCCATGGCGCGCTGCTCGTCGGTCAGGACGGTCTCGAGCTCCTCGAACACCTCGGGCAGGCCGGGGAAGAACTGCAGCCCCCGCCCCAGCTCCTCCAGGTCGGCGTTGCTGGGGCCGTCCATCTCCAGGTAGTCGATGATCGCCTTGAGGTAGGCCAGCTCGTTCTCGTAGCCCTGCTCCTCGACCAGCAGCTTGCAGCGCTTCCAGAACTCGGCCGGATTGATGCCGAATTTCGGGAACAGCACCTCGTCCTGCATGTAGGTCGGGCTCAGGGTCTGGTCGTAGTCGTAGACGATCCCGATGATGTTCTGCGGTGCGGCCATTTTTTTCAGTTCAAGGGTTTAGGTTCAACGTTCAAGGTTGGGCTTAGCATGAAACTTCGAACCTGAAACCTTAAACTTTAGACTCGATCGCCCTCAGCGCGGTTTCGAGATCCGAATACTCGAACTGAAACCCGAAGGCCTTCATCGCGAGCGGCTCGACCCGCTGCCCGTCGAGGAACATCCGGCCCATTCCGCCGGGAAGGAGCGAGAGGAGCCAGGACGGGACGGGAAACCAGGCCTTGCGCCGGAGGACGCGGGCATAGACGGTGGTGAACTCCCGGTTTCTCACTGGATGCGGAGCGACGCAGTTCACCGGCCCCCGGATCGAGGGATTCTCCACGCAGTCGGCGAAGAGGCGCGCCACATCGTCGACATGGATCCAGGGCATCCACTGCCGCCCGCTCCCGAGCCGCCCCCCGAGGCCCAGCCGGAAGACCGGACGGAGCCGCGCCAGAGCGCCCCCGTCTCCGAGGACGATGCCGATGCGCGGGACGACGACGCGCACCCCGGTCCGGGCCGCCTGCATCGCCGTGGCCTCCCAGTCGCGGCAGACTTCGGCGAGGAAGCCGAAACCCACGTCGCTCTCCTCGTCCAGCACTTCGTCACCCCGGTCTCCGTAGTATCCGACCGCCGACGCCGACACCAGCACGGAGGGACCGCGACCGTCTTCGAGCGTTGCGAGCGCCTCGACGAGATCGCCGGTGAGATCGACGCGGCTCTCGAGGATGCGGCGCTTCCGCTCCTGTGTCCACAGGCCCGCGACCGGCTCGCCCGCCAGATGCACGAGGGCATCGAGCCCCGCCAGATCGACCGACTCCGGCTCCGCGAGGGAGCGCACCTCGTCGGCCCCCTCGACACCCCGTCCGGACCGGCGGGAAAACGCCACCACCGTCCAGCCCCGCCGCTTTCCCTCCGCGACGATGGCTGCGCCAAGGAATCCGCTGGCTCCGGTGATGCCGACTTTCATGCTGCTGTGCCTAGTCCTTGGTCCGAGTTCGGACCACCGTCAAGGACAACCGCATCGTATGGCCCGCTCGGACGCCACCCTGATCGGAAAGCAATGTCCCACAGCGTGCGCGCCGACAAGGGACAAAGAACAGCGCAACCCAAGCGCTACGACGCGTTCGCCTCGGCCTTCTGGAGGTCGAGGATCTCGACGAACTGCTTCGAGTTGCGGCGCAGCCGGGTGAGGCCTTCGGTCGATTCCTGGGACAGCCCGGCCTCCATCAGGATCAGCTCCGCAAAGCCCGTCACCGATCCGATCATGTTGCGGAAGTCGTGCCGCAGCTCCTTGTCGTGCAGCGAGAAATCGGTCACGCCGTTCAGCTTCTTGCGGATCGCGAGACCCGAGCTCTCGATGTAGCCGAAGAGCTCCGGCCCGTCCTCGCCGTATTCTCCGATGCGGGGACGCAGCGTCACAGCCGTCTGCATGATGTCGCGGGCGAGCTCGCGGAGCTCGTTCAACGAGGGATCGTTCCCCACGACATCCGGGATCTCGGCCTCGGCAGGCGCATTGGCCCGCTCGATCTCGCGCCGCAACGCCTCGACGATCTGGCGGCTGCTGTCATGGGTCGGGTAGACACCGCGGAACCCCGCCGCCTTCGCCTTCTCGAACAAGGGCTGGCTCGACGCCGAGGCGAGGCCGAAGCAGGGCACGTTGGCCAGTGTGCCGATGCCCCGCACCGCCTGCACGGCGCTCCAGAGCCCAAGCTCGGCCAGATCGAGGTCGACCAGAATGAAGTCGGGCGCGTGCTGGCGGCAGAACTCGACCATCTGGATCGGATTCCAGACCACGGCAGTCTGGAACCCCTCCTGCCCGAGGGCCTGCTGGTAGCGTTCTCCGGTCTGGCGCTCGCCAGCAACGATCAGGACTTTGTTCATGGGCCGATAGAAAAATTGAATTAACGACAAATAATCGAATTTCCATAAATTTACCACTTATAAAACTTTTTCCAACTGAATTTTAAAAATTTTTAATCAAGGCCGGGAAATCGCCCGTTGCACCGGACCTGCTCTCATCTAAAGTGCCGCCCAGCGGGGACAGGACTCCTCGCCCACCTCCCGATTCAATCATGAAACCAACCCTTCTTACCCTCAGCGCCCTCGCCCTTCTCGTCGCTCCCCTCACCCTCCGCGCCGAAGAAGCCGCCGAAGTCACCCTCACCGCCGACAAGGTCCAGTTCCTCTACGACATCAAGGAATTCACCGTCAAGCCCGGTCAGAAGGTGAAGCTGACCCTGGTCAACCCCGCCGACAGCGTCACCCGCCAGCCCCACAACCTGCTCGTCGTGAAGCCGGGCAAGGACATGGAGGTGGGCATGGCCTCGAACGCCGGGATGAGCGATCCGGCCTTCCTGACGACGAAGCAGGCCGTTCCAGACTCCGAAGCCGTCCTCTTCCACACCAAGCTCGTCCAGCCCGGCGAACAGGATGTGCTCGAGTTCACCGCCCCCACCGAAGTCGGCGACTACCCCTATCTCTGCACCTATCCCGGCCACTGGGCCATCATGAAGGGAGTCATGAAGGTCGTTCCCTGAAACTCCTCCCCCATCCCTTTCCGGCAAACCCGGCCCGAACTCGCTTCGGACCGGGTTTTTGTTTGCCTCCGCGGCCCGTTCACGCCTTTCGTCTGGTTTTTCTTGCTCTTTTATTTTGTATTTTTCATATTTTTCATATATATTGACATTATTCCTGATGAAATCCCGCATCCTGATCATCGACGACAACGTCGCCCTCACCACGCTGCTGGCAAAGGCCCTGGCCAAGTTCGGCTACGAACCGGTCGCCGAAAACAACCCCCTGCTTGCGGTGAACACGGTGCGGCACTACATGCCCGACCTGATCCTGCTGGATGTGATGATGCCGGAGCGGGACGGCGGCCGCGTCCTGATGGATCTGCGCAACGATCTCTCCCTGCGCTACATTCCCGTCGTCCTCCTCACCGCGATCGCACGCGAAGCCCAGACCCTCGCCAACACGGGTGGCATCCAGAGCCTCGTTCTTGCCAAGCCGGTGCAGCTACAGGAACTGCTCGACGTGATCGATTCCCAGCTCCGCGCGAGCATGAGCTACAACCAGCTCCAGGACGTCGGCCCCGATCTCGCCTCCTCCCACCACTCTTCCCATCCGGGCATGGGGATGCTGCCCGACTTCGACCAGGAGACCTCGTGGGACAGCCAGCCGCTGGCATCCTCGACCGCTTTCTCCGGCCAGTTCCCCTCCTCTCCCGCCGGGGGCGAACTGATCTTCGCCTTTCCGAAGCGCCATGACGACGCTCCTGCCGAATCCGCCTCGCTGGGATTCCGCAGCGAGGCGTAGTTCCCCGGATTGGAGGGATTGGCCGGGCTTCTCTACTTCTCTGTTCCTTCAAGCAAGGCCATGCCTTGCCATTTCGCCGAGGCACCAGCCGTATTCCGCGACCAACTGATCGACCACATCGTGCGAGCGCAGCGACGGCGGCATCACCTCCCAGGTGTAGGTCTCGAATTCGAAGTGCCGGCACCAGCCCGGATCTTCCGCATAGAGCGCCAGCAAACCCACGAGGTGGTCGCGCGTGTCGCCGAAGCCCTCCTCGGGACTCGCGTGCAGCGGCACATGGAAATGGACCCGCCACTCCTCCCCCGCGGCTTCGGGATTGGCACCATGCCAGGCCAGCGCCTCCGGCAGGTCCTTGAAGCGCCGCACCACCTGCCCGCCCTCCGCGACGAGCACCTGATGGAAATAGACGCCTTCCTCGAAGGGCCGCAGCCGCGCCACCGCCTCGGGCGTCGGGCGCAGCTTCAGGGCCGAGCTGAGATGGATTTTGCTGAGGCGGATCCCCGCGGCGCGCAGCGCCCCGATGGCCTCGCCCGGCTCCTCGAACTCGACCGCGAGATGGCAGGTGTCGTAGTTCACCCCCAGATTGCGCAATAGGCGAGCCCTCTCCTCCGACGAAACTCCGGCGACGAGGTCCCCGAAGAAGTCCACGGTCTCTGCGCTGTCCTCGAAGAGCCCGAGGGGTTCCGGCTCCAGTCCCAGATGGAGATCGCGTCCGCTGCGCTCGCGGATCCCCTCGATGTGCTCCGCACAGGCCCGCAGGTTCCGCCGGATGGCCTCGCGCTGCTCCCCGGCCGTTTCCGGGCGGAGGAACTCCTTGAACGACCCCGGCAGCGTGCTGACGCTCGCCTCCATGCCGGCAGGAGCCAGCTCGTCGATCAGATCGAAGAGGCGCTTCGTGTAGGCGAGACGCTCCGGCGTCGCCCAGTCGGGGGCGAAGACCTGCTCCTTCACCCGCGTCCCGTGAAAGGCACCGTAGGGAAAGCCGTTGATCGTGAAGACGTAGGAATCTGTCTCGCCGAGCCAGCGCCGGAAGGAGTCTCGCTCCGCCGCATTCCCCGCAAGCTCCTCGGCCGCCGCGGCCGACAGACGCAGTCCGATGCCGTAGGGCCGGTCCGGCGAGACCCGGCGGCGCACCGCATCGGTGTGGGTGCGGAGCGCCGCGAAGGTCTCCGCCCAGGTCTCTCCGCGATGGATGTTCGTGCAGTAGCCGAGATGGATGTCGTGTTTCAGACGCATCCGGGAAGGGAGCGCATTCCATCCCCCGTGGCAAGCGGTCATGAGTCACGGGTCATGGGTCACGGGAGGTCAGGCGCGCGACGGTTTTGGAGGGGCACGCTCCGTCGTGCCCGCCGAAGGTCCCGAATAGGCCCGACACGGGCACGACGGAGCGTGCCCCACCAAAGCCGGGCGCCCGTCGAATCCTTGACCTGACGCCTGCGGCGTCCTTTTCCCCGAACCTCACTCCGCCTCCCCTCACCGCACGTCCTTTCAGCATTCGACCGAGGCCTAGCCGTATCCACAGAATGCCGGGAACGGTTGAACGGCCCCCTGCCCCATGATAGATTCGCGATCCGTGCCTTCGCTTGACTTCGCTCCGCTCGGTCCATCTTCGATTCTCCGTCCTCCGTGTCCATGCTCCGTGTTCCGCACTCCCGGCCAGCCTTCCTCCCCATGGGGAGGCGCGCCTCTGTGCCAGTTCCCGCGAAGGAGGTCCGGCGATGATCAAGGGGGCTTGGCGGGCCTTCCGCAAATGGTGGCGCGTCTGGCGGCTCCCGGCCTCGGTGGGCCTGGTGCTGGGGGTCCTCTGGCTGGTCCGTGCGCCCCTGCTCGCCCGGGTCTCGGTCTGGCGCGCCGGCGGCGTGGCCGCCGCCGCCGCCGCCCATGCCGAACGGAGCGAATGGAGAGAGGCGGAGACGGAGGCCCGCCGCGCCATCCAGCTCGACCGGAGCCGCTTCGACGCTCTCCGCGTCCTCATGGAGGCTGCCTTCCGCAACGGCCGCACCGACGCCCTCCGGCTCGCCACAGGCGTCTTTCTGCACCCCGACTGCGGCCCTGCCGACCAGGCCCGCGCCCTCGACATGATCCTCGCCGCAGGCGACCACGTCGGCGTCCGCCGGCTCCTCGCCTCGCTCTCCCCGGAACGGAGGAGCCATCCCGACCTCCACCTGCAGGAAACCCGCTTCCACTCACGGAGGGGCAGCCATGACCTCGCCCTGTCCCGCCTCGAATCGATCCCCGACGGGGCCGATCCCGGCCTGGCCTCCCTGACCCGGGCCGAAGTCCAGATCGGAGCCCGCCGCTACCGCGAGGCGCAGGAGGACCTCCGCGCCCTCCTGTCCCCCCAACCGCAGGGCACAAGCCACAAGGCAGCCCTCCGCCTGCTCCACTCGGTCCCCGTAGCGGAGCTCGATCCCTCGCTCGTCGGCGCCGTGGAGCAGACCGTCGCCGACCTCGGGGGAGAGGCCACCGGCCAGGACCGGCTTCTCCCCTACAGCCTCGCCCTGGCCGCCGCAGGCGACCGCCTCGCCGAGCGCGAACCCGTCCTCGTCCGCGCCATCGCCGCCTTCGTCGCCTCCGAGCCCGAGTCGCTGGGGAACTGGCTCTTCGCCGTCGGCGAGGGAGAGCGCCTCCGGCAGGTGCTGCCCGAGGACATCTGCCTCCGATCCGAGTCGCTTTTTTTCCTCCGCCTCCGCTCCCTTGTCGCGGCCGAGGACTGGATCTCGGCCAAGGCCTGGCTCGGCCGGGCCGCTGGCGGAATCGATCCTGTGCGCCTCGAAATCACGCGAGCCATCGTCGCGAGACGGCTCGGCGACAGCTCGGAAGCGGTCTCGCGCTGGCGTGCCGCAATGCATTCCGCTTCGATCCAGGGCGGCGGGGCCGTCCACTGGAAGCTCGGCAGCCTCGCCATGGCCCACCGGGAATGGGAGTGGGCCTACGAGGCGATCCTCAAGGCCTCGCAGGACCCCGCCACGATCCTGCCGCCGTCCGACGACCTGACCGTGCTCGTCGACGCCCTCGCCCGTCTCGACCGGATCGATGCCGCCATCGACCTGACGCAGGTCTGGGCCGCGCGCGAGCCCGAGAGCCCCCGGCTGGTCAACAACCTCCTCTATCTGCACCTGCTCTCCGGCTCTCCCCTGCCCCGGACCCTCGAGGAGAGCGAGCGCCTCTGCGAGGCCTTCCCCGGCATGACCGTCTTTCTCGGCACCCGCGCCCTCGCCTTGCTCCTCGACGGGCGCGAGGCCGAGGCGACGGCCCTGCTGACCGATCCCCGGCTCGACTGGAGCCTCGCCACCCCCACGACCCGCGCCGTCCGCGCCCGCCTCGAGAGCGGCCCCGGGACAAGGCCGGATTTCCCCGACGCCGCCGCCCTCTACCCCGCCGAGCGACGTCTGCTGGGGTTCGAGTGAAG
>CAYSZN010000094.1:0-828 GCA_964435425.1 uncultured Akkermansia sp.
AACCAGGATGCCCTCCTCGCGGAGCTCTTCAGCAACGAGGGCGTCGGAGTGATGGTCTATTCCGACGCCTACCAGAAGATCCGTCCCGCCACCCATGCCGACGTGGACGAGCTATACCTGCTGATCCGCCGCGCGGTCGAGGAGGAGGAGCTCATCGAACGGAGCCGCACCGAAATCCAGGCCGCGGTCCTCGACTACGTCGTCGTCGAGATCGACGGCAACATCGTCGGCTGCATCGCGGTCCATCCCGATCCCCAGGACGGGCCCGCCGAGCTGGCCTGCCTCTTCGTGAAGCACGGCCACACCGGCCAGGGCTACGGCAGCATCCTCGTGAAGGCGGCGGAGGAGCGCGCCCGGCAGCTTGGCTGCCAACAGATCTTCGCCCTCTCCACCCAGGCGGCGGGCTATCTCGAGCGGGAGGGATTCGTCCGCACCGACGACCTCTGCCTATTGCCGGAGGAGCGCCGAGAAAAATGGGTGAGCAACGGACGCAACGCGGTACTGCTGGTGAAGCGATTGGAGTGACCCCCCCTGTCTCCGCAGCGCCCTTCTCCAAATCACTTCTTTCTGAGCTTCCGGATCTGCGCGTTGACGCGTTTCAGCTGCTTCTTCAGCTTCTTGAGAAGCGCGGCCTTCTGATTTTTCTTGGCTTTCGCGATCTTCTTCTTCAGCGTCTTCGCCTTCTTCTGCAGCGCCTTGATCTTCTTGGCATTGTCCGGGCCGACCTGCTTGGCGAGAATGGTAAGAGTCACCTTCTGGCCGTTGCTCAACGTCCACACGTAGGGAGAGCCCGAGGTACTGACACCCATGCCCGCCAAGGTCTTTCCG
>CAYSZN010000094.1:838-3771 GCA_964435425.1 uncultured Akkermansia sp.
AAAATCATCGTCCCGGAGATCGGACTCCCACTCGTGTAGCCCAACGGAACCTTGATAGCGGTTCTGCTGACGGAAAAATAGTCTCCCCATTGGGACGTGACGACGTTCGCCATGCCCGTGCCGATATTGTCCGGCGACAGCCCTACAACAACGGATGTGTATGTATGGGCGACATTCGAAACG
The DNA here is from genome assembly GCA_964435425.1 of uncultured Akkermansia sp. Lineage (GTDB taxonomy): Bacteria > Verrucomicrobiota > Verrucomicrobiia > Verrucomicrobiales > DEV007 > Arctic95D-9. The sequence continues at coordinate 1,022 of CAYSZN010000094.1, forward strand.
CTCGTTTCCGGGCCGAACTCGACGATCGCATTCACTGGATAAACCAGACCGCGGACACTGGGGGCAGACGTAGGTGCATCGAACCCTGTCAGGGTGATCGATCCGGCATAGTTGAAACGGACGTCGCTCCCTACCTCCCGGGCCGTTATGGCAATGTCGGCCTGGGACGGATGGGCGGACAAGGCTGCGGCAAGGAGCAACAGGGCGGAGAAAGTAAAACGGTTTAGCGATTTCATTTGGTGGGAGAGATACAATGCGACCGAACTGAACGGCTGGACCGATCAAGCTAGTTTCAGCCCAGCCAATGTCAAATGCGGAAGGAGAGGCCGGGGGAAGGGAAGAGCATTCGACCGCCAGTGGGACGGAGTCCCACCTTTCCCTATGCCTCGCCGAGCGCCCGCACGACGAACAGGGTCGTGTCGTCCCCCCCGGCCTCCGACATCGCCCAGTCGAGCATTCGGTGGGCGACCTGCTCGGCGGAGTCCCCGTTCCGGTCCGCGTCGGCGAAGCATTCGGCGATGCTCTTGTTCCATAGTCCGTCGACGATGCCGTCGGAGCAGATCAGGAACCAGTCGCCCGGCTCGATCGAGGCCGAGGAGACCTGGGGAGTGACGAACTGGCATCCGCCTCCCACCGCCTGCTGCAGCATGTTGCGGCGCGGATGCATGCGCGCCTCGCGCTCGTTGAGCCGTCCCGCCCGGAACTGGGATCCGATATAGGTGTGGTCGTAGGTGAGCTGCTTCAGCTCTCCGTTCCGATACTGGTAGAACCGGCTGTCGCCGACATGGGCGAAGGTGACGCGGGTGCGGTAGAAGAGGCCGCAGACCACCGTCGCCCCCATGCCCGTCAGCCTGGGATCCCTCTCGCCCACGCGGGTGACATAGCCATGGAGCGACTTCACCGCCGCCTCGAGGAGCGCCTCGGGATCGGCCGCCCCGTGGATGTCGCCCATCATCGCCGGCAGGAAGCGGCGCAGCTCGCGCACAACGAGGGAGCTCGCCACATCGCCCGCGGCGGGACCGCCCATGCCGTCGCTGACCGCGAAGATCAGCCCGTCGCCGTCGATGGAGCGTTCTCCACAGAGATCGGCGCTGTGGGCCCATCCCATGTCCGAGGAGAAGACGGAGAGGGCGTCCTGGTTTCCCGGACGCCTTGTCCCGTCTCGACTGAGGCCACACCATTGGAGCCCGCGATGGGCCTCGTCTCCGTCGGCACGGCGCTTGGGATCCTCGAGGATCTTGGCCAGCTCGAAGTCGATGACGCAGAACTGCCCCATGCGGGCGTTGTAGGTGATGTTCCTCGGAAAGGGGTCGTCGTGGACGACGCCGTATTCGTCCTCCAGCATCTTGAAGAGCTCCGACGCCTTCGCCTCGCTGATGCTGCCCAGCGCGGGAGCACCGCAGTTCGTCGTGACGATGGTGAGGGTCTCCGGATCGCTGTCGAGGAGGCGGGGCACGATCTCGCAGCCACGCGCCTCGAGGGCCTTGAGAACCTTCACTTCGTTCTCGAAGCGGTCCTCCTTGTCGGTTCCGCGGAAGGTTTTGTGGACCCGGCCGTCGTAGCCGACTTTGACGATGGAGCGAATGCCGTCTTTGGCGATTTTCATTGGGGGAATTGACTCTTGCTCCTACTCTTTACTCTTGCTCCTTACTCTCGGACGGAGCCTCTGGAATCGGGAAGGAGTAAGAGTAAGGAGTAAAGAGCAAGAGTATGAGTAGGAGGATGGGCCTCACAACCGCTCGTCCTCGATGATCTCGCCGTCGCGGAGATGGATACGACGATCCACGCGGTCGAGGAGGCGGTCGTCGTGCGTCGAGAAGAGGAAGGCTGCGCCGCGTTCCTGGTTGATGCGGCGCATCAGGTCGATGATGAGGTTCGCGTTGTGGGTGTCGAGGTTCGCGGTGGGCTCGTCGGCGATGACCAGCGCCGGATCGGCGACGAGGGCGCGGGCGATGGCGACGCGCTGCTGCTGGCCGCCGCTCATCTTCTGCGGGCGATGGTGGAGGCGGCTGCCCAGCTCCACCTCGCCGAGCAGCTTCTCCGCGCGCTGGGCCGCCTCGCTCCGGGGCACTCCGTGGATCTGCAGGGGAAGCATCACGTTCTCCAGCGCCGTCAGCACGGGAATGAGGTTGAAGTTCTGGAACACGAAGCCGATCGAGGAGTTGCGCAGCTCGCTGCGCCTCGCGTCGGACAGGCCCGCCGCAGGCTTCCCCGAGACGAGGACCTCGCCCGAAGTCGGCGTGTCGAGCAGGCCGATGAGATTGCAGAGGGTGGACTTGCCCGAGCCCGACGGGCCCCAGACGGCGATGAACTCGCGCTCGTCGATGCCGAGGCTGACTTCACGCAGGGCCGACACTTCCGTGTCGCCGAAATGATAGGTCTTTCTGAGATTCCGGGTCTCCGCAACTTTCATTGGGGCGGGGGGCATTCGCGCTTGCAGTCTAGACGGCCCGGCCCATTTTGCACGGGTTTTCCATGATCGAAAGAATCTTGCTGGCTTTCTGGGGGGGCTGGCTGCTGCTGATTCTCGCGGCGGCCTTCCGGGTCTTTGGATTCTCGATCGCCCGCCGCCGCCAGGAACGCCGCTGGGGCGACGGCTCGGGCTCGCAGAAGCCGGTCGCCCTGATCATCCCGGTGAAGGGCTTCGACCTCCAGGCGACGCCGCGCTTCTTCGATGCGATGTTCGACCAGACCTACCGGGACTACCGCGTCATCGTCTGCTTCGAGCGCTGGGACGACCCCGTCGCGGC
>CAYSZN010000094.1:3871-9274 GCA_964435425.1 uncultured Akkermansia sp.
ACCGGGACTACCGCGTCATCGTCTGCTTCGAGCGCTGGGACGACCCCGTCGCGGCTTGGCTGTGCGAGCATCTTGAGCTGAGCCCGCAGCGCCCCGTGTGGACGCATCCCGATCCAACGAACGGCCTTCGCAGCGTCACCCTCGTCTGCGGAGGGATCGCCGAGGACGAAGGGCAGAAGGTCCACAACCAGCGCGCCGCCTTCCGCGAACTGACCGTCCGCGACGCCATCGTCGCCTTCGCCGACGCGGACATTCTCTGCGACCGCGAGTGGCTCGCGCGTCTCGCTGCCCCGATCAACCGCGGCTCCCACGAGCTCTCCACGACCTACCGCTGGCTCGTCCCCCGGCGCCCCACCCTGCCGAACCAACTCGCCTCCGTCATCAACGCCTCGATCACGACCCAGGGCGGCGCGGAGTGGTCCACCGTGCTCTGGGGCGGCTCCATGGCCATGACGCGAACGGTCTTCGACGAAATCGACGCGCCGAACCTGCTCGCCGGATCGCTCAACGACGACCTCCGCCTCTCCAAGGCCGCGAGGGCCACTGGCCGCCGGATCGCCTTCGTCCGCTCCCTCATCCTCCCAACCTCGGTCGACTTCACCTGGCGCAGCTTCTTCGAGTTCGTGAAGCGCCAGTACACCCAGCTGAAGTTCTTCAGCCCCATCCTCTATACCGGGGTCAATTTCGTCCTCGGGTTCTACGTCCTCGGAGCCGCCACCATCGTCGCGGCGATCATCTACGGCTATTTCTATGCCTGGCTCCCGGTGCTGGTGGCCTGCTTCATCGACCAGTTCCGTGCCTTCGCGCGGCAGTTGGTCTGCCTCTCCCTCTTCAAGGACAACGGCATCCGTCAGAAGCTCTTCGCCACCGTGCTGTTGGAGCACATGTTCACGCCCCTCTGGATCGGCCTGCACTGGCTTCTCCTCGCCAGCACCTGGACACAGAGCCGCCTCACCTGGGCAGGCGTGCGCTACCGCATCCTCTCGAAATCGAAGACCCGCATCCTCGCCCGCGACACGACGGTCCTTCCCCTCCCCGCCGGCGCTCCGGGCCTCGCCATGATCGGCGCCCTCCACGACCGCCGCCGCCCCACCGCACCCCCGCCGGCCCCGACCACTCCACCGGCCGAAACGGTTCCATCGACCGAAGCCGTCGCGGAAATACCGGCGGAATCCGGCGCCCCCGACCTCGCCGCCACGCCTCCTGCGGCCCCCCAGATCCCCATCCCCCATCCCGGCGCCCCTTCGGCCATCCTCCCGCTGACCGCCAACTTCCATTCCCGCCGCCGCAGGCCCCTTCCCCTCGACGCGCCAAAGCGTCCTCCCCTTCCAGCCATCGAACGACTCCTGCGGAAAACCCGCCTTCGTCCGGCCACGCTCCTGTCTCCCCCCACCGAGTCGGCTCCGGCAACCGATCCGTTGCCCACCGCTCCGCCGCCTCCGGCAGCGGAGCCATCTCCGACTTTCGACGCGGCCTCCGTCGCTCCGCGCCGTCTTCGTTCCGCCGCCGAACTCGCCATGCTCAAGACGAGGCTCTCCGGCAAGGCCGAATCGGCCTCCCCCCTGCCCGTCGCTCCTCCACGGCCCCATCCCGACCAGCACACCACCGTCGCCCGGCTCGTCGCCAAGACACGCCTCCTCCCTCCATCTCCTCCCCTCTCCCCATCCCCCCCTCTCCTCCTCTCTCCATCTCAAACCATCCCCTCCCACGCTGCACACCGGCCCGGCCCCGGCCTCATCCCCCGCCGCGGTCTCTCGCCCAGACGCCTCCTGGCGCGGTCCGGGCGTCCCCTGCCCGCCGCCCGCCTCGCCAGCCCGCCTGCGGCGCGCCCCGTCTCCCGCGGTCCCTCCGCCCGTCCCTGAGCGCCTCCGACGATCCTTTCCCTGCCGCCATGCCCGAAGAAGACTACGAAGACGATTTCGTCTACATCGACCGGTGCGCCTTGCTCGTGCGCCCGACATGGAAGTTCGCCGAATGGCTGAACTCGCTCGACACCGAGCCCGTGGAGGACGAGACCGAGATCTTCATCCAGACCGTCTACCTCGTCGACTTCGTCGAGCGGCTCGACGCCGCCGCGACCACCTCCGTCCTTGAGGCCTACCATCTCGACATCGCCGCGAGCGAATTCGGAGCCTGGTGGACCGACGAGCAGGATTGGCCACCGATCCGCAGCCTGAACGATTTCTTCCAGTATTTCGAATGCACCCCTTCGGAAACCGTGATCGATCTCGCCGCCGAGGAAGGCTACAGCGACGAGGAGTGGGAGGACTGAGGAAAGGAGGGGGACTTTTCAAGTCCCCGCCACTGGATCGACTCCATGCTTCCGCCCACGGGGACTTGAAAAGTCCCCCTCCTTTCCATCCACAGCGAAGCCGTTTGGGTGAGCGGCAGACAGTCAGGGTTCCGACGGTGCCTTCAACGAGAATCTTCCTTTTTTAGCCCCCCCACAGGCCCCAAACTACCAGCGGTGGGCTCCGCCCTGGATGCGCTCGATCTTCTCGATGAGCCAGATATTGTGCTTCTCCACCGCGTTGAAACGGGGGCTTGCCGCGGCCTCGTTCCGGACATACCAGGGCTTCCTCCCGAAATAGTCCCGTAGCGCCTTCGAGGCGAAGGGGTAGCCATGGCGGGCGAAGATCTCGTTCCGGGCGATCGACAGCTCAGGACGGGTCAGGCTCTGCACCACCGTCCGGGAGAGAGTCCGTTCGGACGAGTAGGGAAAGATATCCGGCGGAGCCGCCTGGCCGCCTCCCTGCCCCGGCAGAACCGCCTTGCCTCCGAGATAGGGGCCGCCCATCTCCTTCTCGACGGCAAGGATGGTGGCGACATTGGCGGACTCGACCTTCGAGAGCGAAGGGTTCTTGAAGCCCGGAATGGCCCGGTACCACGAGAGCGACTCGAAATAGTCGCGGAGATAGGCGCTGCCGAACTCGTAGCCGTGCCTCGCGAAAATCTCGTTCCTCGCGAGATAGAGCTGCTCCAGCCCGAATCCGTAAAGTTCGTCCCGGTCCAGCCGGTGGACCGACGAATCCTCCAGCACATACTCCAGCGTGGCGGCGACATCGGCATCCTCCTCCGTCAGGTCGGTCAGGGGGGTGCCCAGGCTGTAGGCGAAGGGCCGCTGTGGCTCGCCCTCCAGACCCGCGCCCCGGAGCTGCTCGCCCGATTCCTCGAGGACCCGGGCCTGGGTCGAGGCGAACACTTCCGACCAGGTCCGGAAACGCTGTATGTCGGACTCCAGATTGATCGTCAGGAAGCCCCCCGAGTCCGTGCCGTAGGCGGCCTGCCCCGGCGAGGCGGCGGTGATGTCCACGAAGCCCTCGTGTTTCATCAGCAGGTAGTAGACGTTCTTCCAGGGGATCACCTTCTCGTCGCCCTCGGCCACGACGAACTCCTCGGGATAGGAGGAGCAGCAGTCGGTGATGAGGATCTTGAGACGGCAGGGCAGGGCCTCGATCTGCTCCGCCCACGCCTTGCGGCTCAGCTCCCCGAGGTCGCAGGCCTGCAGGAACTGCTCGCCGGCGGCCTGGTCCCGGATGACGCCGTGGCCTGAAAAATGGACGTAGACCGTGTCGTCGGCTCCGATTCCGTCGGCGAAGGCGGCCCACTGCGCCTCGATCCCGGCCTTCGTCGCCGCCTCGCCCGCCACCTCGACCTTCCTCACCTGCACACCCCACGCGGCGGGAGAGACGTATTCGTTGAAGATGTGGTTCACGATGACCTGGTCGGCGGACACCCCGGCGTTGATCGCTCCCGCATCCCCAGGGTAGGCGTTGCAGTAGACGGCGAAGACATGGATGGTCCGCTCGGCCCATGCGTTCCCGGCAGCGAGACACATGGCGGCGGCAAGGAAAAGGATCCGGTTCATCGGCTGGAAAGCTAGCCTTTCCCATGCCCCTCGTCCATCGACTTGGCGAAAATGCCATCGGACGCGACGCTCGCTCTCCAACAGGCAAGGACGAAATGGACGGAAACGTCTTCCAGGCGGGGTCACTGCCCGCTTCGGGTGGCTCCAATCCCCGGTTCTACCGGAGGTTGGGGATTTCCCTCGGCGGGAGATGGGCGGGATTGCGGGGGGAGCCGCTGCGCCATTTGCCCCGCCCGAGAAGAGCTGTCTTCGCTGCTGCGGCGTTGCTCAGCACGCTCACCGTCGCCTTGCGATTTCCAGCCTTCCGAGGACGGAAGGTCGCACGGAAGGTCGTCGTGGCTCCGGCCGCGAGATGCCGCGCCGATGGCCGCTGCACCTTGAAGTCGGTGCGGCCCGCCCCCTTCACCACCAGCCGCAGGCCGGTTGCCGGAAGCCCTCCCCGGTTGGTGATCCTGACACGCTGCGTCCGGCTGCACTTGCCCACCTCCGTGGGAGCGAAGCGTTTCGGCTTCTGCACCACCAGCTTCGTCGGGATCGCCAGCACCGTCACGGTGAAGGTCGAGGCGTTGCTCGCCCCGAAGGCGTCCTGCACCGTATAGGTCAGCGTGTAGACGCCCGGCGCCAGGCTCCGCGGGTCGAACATCCCCCCGCTCACACCGAGGCCGCTGAAGGTCCCGCCGGGAGGCGTCGCCCCGGTCGCCGCCGCCAGATCGACGGGCTCGCCCTCCACGGAGACGCGCAGGTCCGCGTTCGTGAACTCGGGCGCGGCGAAGAGCTCGTAGGCTCCCATGTCGACGATCGCGGTCGCCGAGGCCAGAAGGCCCTTGCCGACGCGGTCGAAGCCGGTCCCCCGCTGGTCGGTGGACAGCGGTGGGCTGAAGACGCTCCCGTCGAAGGCGGGGTCGCCCGCATCGATGGCAGGGCTGCCGACGGCGAGGGCATGGACCGGGAGGACACCGCCCCGGACTGCGAGGACCGGGTCGAGCACGGTGGCGATATCGACGGTGCCGCTGCCCGCGTCCCCGACGAGGTTTCCGTCGGTGCCGTGGACGATGCCGCCGGCACTGCCCGCGTCGCCGACGAGGGCGAAGGCCGCGGTGTCGATGCTCCCGCCCCCGATATCGGATGGGTCGGTGCCCGTCCCCTCGAAGTTGCCCGCGACGATGCTGTTGCGGATCGTCTCGGTTCCGGACGCTTCGATCCCGCCGCCCCCGACGGCCGGGTTGGCCCGGTTCCCCGTCACAGTGGAGTGGAGAAGCTGGAGCGTTCCGGTATTGAGGATGCCGCCACCGCCACTTGTCGTGGCGTCCACGGCGCTATTGCCCGAGATCGTGGAATTCAGCAGAGTGAGGTCGGCGGCATTGTAGATGCCACCTCCACCGTTTTCGATGGCATTGATGACGTTCCCCGAAATGGTGGAATTCCGAATCGTGGTGCTCCCCGCGACCGTCGCAACGCCTCCGCCAAAGTTGTCTGCAATGTTGCCGGTGATATGGCAGTCCTCCACGAGGAGTGTCGAGCCCGCGCCGAACATG
>CAYSZN010000095.1:0-9268 GCA_964435425.1 uncultured Akkermansia sp.
GGCTCTCTTTCAGATCCGCAGGCCGCTGTGAGGGCGGTAGCGGGGTGACGAGCCCCCGAAGAGCGGGGAAGGTTGAGGTGTGAAAATCAAGAACTTCCAAGCCGTGTATCCCTTCGAGGGCTACGTCACCGAGAGCGTAAACTGCGGGAGCGCCGCGATGCAAATCAAATTGGAATGGGACCGGAGGCGTTGTCTGCGCTGTCCGGACTGCGGCGAGGCGATGAGGCGCAATCGCGAGAGCCGTTCGGTGGCCTACGATCTCCCCTGCGGTGGCGTGCAGATCGCCCGGGTCGATTACCCCGCCATCCAAGGGCTTTGCCCACGCTGCGGAGCCTACCACACGATCCGGCCCTCGGAGATCCACCCGAGGCGTCAGGCGACTTGGCGGCTCATGCGCTACGTGAGCCTCCTCGCCCGCCACCTGCCCTTGGACATGATGGTGGCGGTCCTCGGCGTTCCCGCAGCCACGGCGTGGCGCTACGACCGTGACGTGCTCGAAGCTGACCTGCCCGCCCCCGACCTCGACGGCATCGAGGCCATCCTCGTCGACGAGAAGTCGGTGCGACGGGGCCATCGGTATGTGACCCTGGTTCTCAACGCGGCCACCGGCGAACTGCTCTACATGGCCGAGGGCAAGAAGAAGGAAAGCCTCGAAGCCTTCTTTGCCCTTCTGAGCGAAGCGCAGAAGGCCACGGTCAAAGCCGTCTGCATCGACCGCAACGGGGCCTACGGTGCGGTCGTCTCCGAGGCCCTGCCCGGGGCGGAGATCGTGTATGACAAGTTCCACCTCACGGGCAACCTCGGGAAGGCCCTCGACGAATTGCGCCGCAGCGAATGCAGCAAGGCCACTGGAGAGTTCCGCCATGTCATCAAGGGCCAGCGCTTCAACCTGCTGAGGCATCCGGAGAACCTCGCTCCGTCGGGCGAACTGGCCCTCCGCGGACTGCTGGACATCAACCGCAATCTCCAGATCGCCTACCTGCTCAAAGATCAGTTCCGCCTTGTCTGGACCTACAAGACGCCGGGATGGGCTCGGCGATACCTTCGACAATGGATCTGGTGGGTGGAGGAGTCCGGCATCGCACCACTCATCCGCTTCGCCAAGGGCATCGAGCGCGACATCGACGGTGTCGTGGCGTGGTGCAAGCACCGCATCACAAACGCGAGGATCGAATCCTTCAACAGCGTCGTCAGCCGTATCATCTTCAAAGCCCGCGGCATCCGCTCCCTCGAATACCTCTACCTCAAGCTCAGACAGGAATCACTCCTGCGGATCTGAAAGAGAGCCTTTTTAGGGATCCGGATTCTCGACCGGCTTCTGATCCATTTATCGCTCCGTTTCCGGCGCCGGGATGCGGACGGGAATCCACTCGAGCCGCAGATGCAACACACCTTCTGGTTCATTCCGTTGCCCATTTGGAGCTACCTTTGGCTGGTCCTGGTCATCGGTTTCACGGTTTGGGGCACATTATTGCCGCAGACCGAAGCGGAGAAACAACGGGTGGAAGAGGTGCTGGAGCGGTGGCTCCAGAAAAGGCAGGCCTCGCGGAGTTGAGGTTAAGGATGTTTAAAGTTTAAAGGACAGGCAATCTGAATCCGTCGATTTGAGCGAGTCGCTTCAACCTAATCCGAAAACGGGCGAGGACAGCACTTGCAAAGGAACGTGCACTTGATAGGCGCTTCACTTTCTCCGATCCGTTTGCGCTGCACGGGAGTCGGAAGCAGTGCCATTCTCATCTACCCCCGTTTCCGGCCTCTACCGGTTTCCAAGATCTATTTCCTTCTCCCCCCGCAAGTTTTGCGGATGGGCTTTCATCCACCGTTGTTCCGCCGCGACGCACTCGGGACAAACGGAAACCTCGACCGTCTTGGATGCATTCGGTTCGATGACGCAACCTCCGAGAGGCGACCGGCCGGTGAAGGGAAACCGCCTCAGCCGCATGTCCTGGGAGGGGTCGGCTTCCGCATCGCCGGGGAACCCATAGTGGATCGGCACGATCTTCTTCGTCATCGCGACCTGGTGGATGTGGCAGGTTCCGCTCTGCTCGGCGGCGCGATACGTGGCGTAGTAGGCGCGATAGTCGTAACGCTTGATGGGTGCGACCGTGCATCCGGGCAGGAGCAGGGCAACGAGGAAGGCGCGAAGCGGTTTCATGAGCTGGATTCATTGTACGTTCCGAAATGGGTCAATCGACAACTTTCCTCATTCTCCCCCGGCCTCGCCCGAAAGCTTCCGCTCTACCCTTGCTTCCAAGCGTCGCCCACCTTGGCTTTCGTCTTCAAAAGGCAGTTCGGTCCGAATGACACGGGATTAAGCGGAGGCCATGACCGTCCGAGGTCGCCGAACCCTTACCCGTCCGATGGTATCCGGTAGGGACGCACCGCCGGGGCGTCCGCGTCGAATGGTCCCGCTTTCCGCGACGGACGCTACCGCGCTTCGCGCCAAAACGGGCCGCCGTCGTTTCGTCGAAAACATGTCTTAACCACGCGCCATTCAGGCTCGGTTCAAACATTTCAGCCTCACGACGCTGCTCGTGGATTGGCCGAGACTTCATCGGGCAGCGCAGGGCCAGTCCCATCGAGATCGGGACTACTACCGTCCGACGACGCCCTTGCCACCGCCTCGATGCGCCCGCGTGCGACCTTCAACGGGATTTTGGGGCGAGGATTCCCCCCATTGACTTTATGCCACTCCACGGGTCCAGTGCCAATTCGGGGTCTTGGTTCCGCTCAAAATAAAATGCGGGACCTCTCTGCAAATTGCCTCCTGTCTGGCTTTTCCCTCCTTCGATGAACGACCCGCAACACAAGCAACGCCCGCCCGCCTCGAATCTCCGACTCCCGGTCTGGAATCGATCCACGAAACACAAGAATCGGATGGGACCGCGGGCACTCTGCTGCGCGGCATGTCTCTGGTGTCTGGTGCCGGGCGTTCAAGCCCAGCAGGGACCGGTCGTGGCTTCCACGGAAACGATGCCGACACCCCGCTCCGCCACCTGGATGAGGAACGACGGTTCGATCATTTTCGGCGATGGAGGCTATGCCATGTTCGGGGTCAATTGGTGGACGATCCCTCCCGGGGCCTTGTTTGCCGGGTTTGGCGAGCTTGAAACCAATCTGCTCAGCTATGGGAGGACCGAGCCGGGTTTCGTGCGGCTGCCGGAACGATCAAACTGGGTATGGGCTTCGCGGGATCCGATCGGCACTCTGAAGGTGACGGGCGATTTCAGGCAGGCTCCCGAAGGAACGTTGAACATGGATGTGAAAAGCGCAAAGCGGCATGACGTGCTCCGGGTCGCTGGAACGGCGAGGCTGTCGGGGACCTTGCGGGTTCGTTGGCTGGGATATCGGCCCAGGGTGGGGGACCGGATCCCCATTTTGAAAGCACGGAGGATCGTCGGACGATTTACGAGGGTGAAAGCGTCGCTTCCTGGACCGTACACGGTTGAGTTCTCGAAGGTGGGCGGCCTCGGCGTCCTCGTCGTCGGACGATCCTCGCCGAGATACCCTCCGCATCCTCCCCAGTGGGTCCGGGGGCGATCCAGCTGAGCCCCTGCGAAAAGAGGCCCCTCCCCAACGGCCTTCCTGCGGGGCGGCAAAGGCGGATTCGCTCCAAAACAGGCTCCATGGAGCTATTGCGGCATCGCCGAAGGGAGTCTTAACATGGAGGGGACCATCCATCCTCCCTTCCATGAAACCCACCGCCCTCCCCTTCCTCCGGCGGAGCCTCGCCACCCTGGCGCTGGCGCTCGCCTCCTCCGCCCCCCTCCTCGCGCTCGAGCCCCGTCCTCCCGTGGACGGCAACGGCATCTTCACCTTGAACAGCGGGAAGAGCCCCTACTACGGCTACGCGCCCGACACCTACAATCCCGCCGTCCCCATCAGCCTCTTCGTGTGGATGCATGGATGCGGAGGCAATGCCTACTGGGATGTCCTCGCCGTCTCCCCGATGGCCACCCGCGCGAACCAGAGCTTCATCGTCATCTCCATCGGAGGGCGCGACGGACAATGCTGGAACACGAGCGCGGACGCGCCCAAGGTGCTGGCCGCCATCGACCACGTCTCGCGCTACTTCAACATCAACCCCCGGAAGGTCCACATGGGCGGCTACTCGTCCGGCGGCGACATGACCTACCGGGTCGGCTTCGAGAACGCGGGGCGGTTCGCCGGGCTGCTCGCGGTGAACAGCGACCCCTTCCGCGACACCGGCAAGAGCGGCCAGGCCCTGATGGCCGCCGCCTCGTGGAAGATCAACGTCGCCCACCTCGCCCATACGGAGGACGGCGTCTACCCGATCGCCGGGGTGAGGGCCAATCTCGCCACCCTCCAGTCCAAGGGCTTTCCCGTCTACAAGCTCGAACAACCCGGAGGCCATTGGGTGAACGACCCGAACGGGACGAACCACAACATGCGCACCTACCTGCTGCCCTACCTCAACAAGGGCTGGCTCTCCCCCCTGCCGACCATCACCACCGGCAAGAAGAAGATCACCACGCCCCGTCCCAGCATCGTCCTGCGCGGGAAGTCCAAGAACGCCAGCATCGTGGAATACAAGGTCCCCGGTGCCCGCTACAAGAAGGCAAAGGGAAAGCCCGCCAACTGGAAAGTGACCGTCCGCCTCACCCGGCCGAAGACCGTCGTGCAGCTCCGCGCGAAGCAGGGCAGCCTGAAGTCCAAGGTGCTGAAGGTCACGATCCGGCGCTCCATCCCCAGGGGAAATGGCGCGAGGTGAGGCAGGAAGGCGGATCAGGCGTCGCTTGCCTGGAGCCACACGGTCGCGGCGGCGGTCCGGTTGCCGACGCCGAGGCAGTCGAGGATGCGCTTGACGTGGTTCTTCACGGTATGGACGCTCATGCCCAGGATCTGCGCGATCTCGTCGTTCGTCTTTCCCTTCGCGATCCAGGCGAGCACCTCCCGTTCCCGGCGGCTGAGCCGGTAGATGCCGTCGTGCCACGGGTGGGAAAGATGGCTTTCCTCGAGAAGCAGGAGATGGCAGTCCGCCTCCGCGGCGCTGGAGAGCCGCAGGACGAGTTCGCGACGCTCGGCACGCAACCGCAGGGGCTGGCGCGGCAGCTTCCAGAGATCCCGGCTGCCATGCGCCACGATGGCGTGGATCGCCCATGTTTCGACCAGACTGGGCAGCGGGGCGGGGAGGGCTGAGGGGACGGGGGCGTAGGAACTCAACAGCGACCGGGCTTCGGGACTCCAAAGGAGCGGGCGGGCCCGCTGGTCGAGGACGATGGAGCCTCTGCGTTCGGCGGTGCCGCCGTCCTGCCTTCGATGCCCCTCGTCGAGGCGCCTCCATTGATCGGCGATGGCGGACGTGGCCGCGATGTGCTCCTTCAGCAGGTTGAGCACTTCGATGTCGCGGCTGGAGAAGCCCCTCTGCTCGCGGTTCAGGAGGAAGCCGCGAAGCACATGCGGGCCGGACGGGATTTCGGCGCCGAGCTGCTCGGTGAAGCCCAGCGGAACAAACGCCTCGTTGCGAAGCGCCGTTCGCCTCCAGGCGGCGGGACTGACGATGTCGAAGGTCCTCATCGCCGTGCCACCGGGATGCTTCGTGTAGTGGGGGATGAAGGGAGTCTGATGCACGTAGCGATGCACGATGCCCAGGTATCGCTCGAAATGCCCGCCGACGGTCTGCGAGTGGTAGGTCGAGATCCCGGTCCGCCTGTCCGCCTCGCAGAAGATCATCGAGTCGTGCCCGATCAGGCGTGCGACCTCGCCGCCGAGATGCTCGCCGATCTCGTGGAGCGAAGCGAGGCTGTAGAGCTGCCGGGCGAGCCGGGACACCTCGTCGCGCACCTTCTCATCCGACAACCGGACCATGCTTGGATTATGGTCCTTTTCGACCGGAAGGCAAGCCTGACAAGCCATCAATTGGCCCCTTGGAGCCATTGCGGAGCCCGAAGGCGGGGGAATCCTTCAGAAAGGCCTGATGTGGAAAGGCACGAAATCGGCCCCGGTGGAACCCGGCAGCCCAAGAAAGACGACAACCATGGCGGACCACCCCGCATCGAACGCCTGACACCCCTATGGACTCCATCCCGACAAACCACCGTTCCTCCGTCGAAACGACCGCAAGACAAACCCGCCCATCGCGCAAAGGGCACCGCCCTTGCCTGGTCCCCCTGCTGGTCGTGGCCGGAATGGCGGCAACGCCGTTCGCAATCGCCCAGACCGGCAACATCGTGGCCTGGGGGGATAATAACGAAGGCCAGACCAACGTTCCCGGAGACCTCTCCGAGGTGGTGGCCATCGCAGCGGGACGCAAGCACAGCCTTGCGGTGAGAAGAGGTGGCAAGGTGGTGGCCTGGGGAGACAATGCCGATGGCCAGACGACCGTTCCCGCCCAAGCCCTTTCCGGGGTGGTGGCTGTCGCAGCGGGGTGGGGTCACAGCCTGGCCCTGAAGGGCGGCGGCGTGGTGGCCTGGGGAGACAATACATCCAACCAGACCGACGTTCCCGCCCAAGCCCTTTCCGGGGTGACGGCCATCGCAGCGGGAGGCTCGCACAGCCTGGCCCTGAAGGGCGGCACCGTGGTGGCCTGGGGAAACAATGGATCCAACCAGACGACCGTTCCCGCCCAAGCCCTTTCCGGGGTGACGGCCATCGCGGCAGGCTACGCACACAGTCTGGCCTTGAAGGGCGGCGGCGTGGTGGCCTGGGGAAGCAATGGAGGCGGTCAGACGACCGTTCCCGCCCAAGCCCTTTCCGGGGTGGTGGCCATCGCGGCGGGGGAGAACCACAGCCTGGCCCTGAAGAAGAATGGCACCGTGGTGGCTTGGGGAAGCAATGGGTTCGGTGAGGCCAACGTTCCCGCGACCCTTTCCGGCGCAGTGGCCATCGCGGCGGGGCACGATCACAGCTTGGCCTTGAAGGGCGGCGGCGTGGTGGCCTGGGGAAACAATGCCCAAGGTCAGGCCAACGTTCCCGCCCAAGCCCGTTCCGGGGTGATGGCCATCGCGGCAGGCCCCTATCACAGCCTCGCCTTGCGGGACACCACCCGGCCTGCGGTCAAGATCACCGGACCGAAGAAGTCCGGCAACTACCCATCCTCGCGGAAGATCCAGATCAAGGGCAAGGCCACCGACAATGTGGGACTGGCCCGATGGGAGTACAAGCTCAACAGCGGAAAATGGAAGAAGGGAGGAAATCTCTCCGGGAAGTCGCGGTCGTGGAAGAAGCGCATCGGCAAGGTGAAGACCGGCAGGAACCGCGTGCAGGTCCGTGCCTACGACACGGGCGGCCTGGTCTCCAAAGTGGCCAAGCGCAACGTCAAGCTTTCGCGACCGAGCGGAAATTGAGGCCACCCGAAGTGCAACGCCGCAAGGGATCCAGAGAGGCGACTGTTTCCATACGCGTTGCAACGTCCAAGGCATCGATATTGATCCCTTGGAGCTATTGCGGAGCCCGAAGGTGGAAGAATCCTTTTGTAGGGAAAATTCCAGACAAACCCCCGACTTGACCATGAAAGCGATCCAATTCCTCCTTCTTCTCCCCTTCCTGATCGCCGCCCCCGCTTCCGGGCAGACAACGGCGAAGAAACGCCTCATCGACCGCATCCATCGTCTCCATGCTGCCGGCTACACCCTCTCGGGCCAGCAGATCGGATTCGAGCCCTGGATCGTGGACCAGCGCCAGCCGGGCGAGAGAATGCACGAGTACGACCGGGTCCGCCAGCTCACCGGCAAGCGACCCGCCATCCTCGCCATCGACATCAACACCGGTTTCGACCACCCCGCCCGCGGCGAAAGCCTGAAGCGCCTCGCCAGAGCCCACGCCGCCGCCGGCGGGATCGTCTCGCTCTCCTGGCACGACGCGAAGCCCACGCAGCCCAATCCCGACGCCGTTGCTCCGAACAGCTCCTACTCCCAGCTGACCGCCGCTGAATGGACTGAGTTGACCACCGAACACCCGACCTTCTACTCTTGGCGGAACAACCATCTCGGCTATGCCGCCGACTTCATCAGAGGCTTCAACGACCGCAACATCCCCGTCCTCTGGAGACCCTTCCACGAACCGGAAGGCAACTGGTTCTGGTGGGGCCAAACCACCCACAATACCCCCGGGAACTACCGGACCCTCTGGCAAAGAGCGTTCCAGAACCTCTCCGCTTCCCCCGGCCACACCCTTGGCAACATCGTCTGGGTCTACGCCTCCGCCTATCCCGGCCAGGCGCCCACCTTTCCCGGAAAGGCCTACGTCGACTTCGCCGGCTTCGACTTCTACACCAGCAATCCCTCCGACCCCCTCTTCGTCTCGCGCGCCCAGGCCGCGACGGGCTTCGGGGTCGGCCCCGCCGCCCTCACGGAGACCGGCAGGCTCCCCTCCTCCAGCATTCTCTACCCCGGTGGCAAGCGGGCCCGCTATCCCTGGGTGCTGGTCTGGTACGGCGGCGATCTCGACAACACCTACTACGGCGCCGCCCCCAGCGGCACGTCGGGCAACAGCCCCGCCCAGGTGAAGGCCTTCTACGCGCATCCACGGACCATCGACCTCGCCGGCATCTGGACCATCCTCGAGCGCCGCCCTTCGCTCCGCGTTCCCGGCAAGAAGAACATCACCACCCGCGCCTCCTCCTATCGAGTCAAGACCAAGGTCGGGGCGATCCCGATCACCCCCACCGTCGAGTACCGGGCCACGCGCACCGCTCCCCGGAAGGTCGCGACCAAGTCCAATGGCACCGCCAACTTCCGCGTCAAGCTGGTCCGCCCGAACACGACCGTGAAGGTCCGGGCCGTCTCCTCCTCGAAGGTGCGCTCGAAGTGGGTGGTGATCAAGATCCGGAAGAACACGTGAGCCGCGTCCGTCCTCCGAACATGGCGCGGGCCAGTCAGGGCGTCCTCCGCCACAGATAGAGCCACTTCTCCGAGACCGGCTTCCCGTCCTTGTCCTTCAGCTCGCAGGCGAAGTCGATCTCGTCCACCCCATCCGCCGGCTCGAACACGAAGAAGGCACGCAGCACCTGCGGCATGTGGACCTCGGGACGGCGGCCGAGGCCGGCGGGAAGATCGTCGACATTGGCCATGCTCAGGTCGGAAAGGCCGACGTGAAGGAGCTCGACGTCCTCCCGGTTTGCCGTCACGACAGGCTCCCACCCGGTGATGTCGTCCCATTTCGGATCGCCGACCTTCGGCTCGGCGACGAGGGGCTTGGCGAACTCGATGGCCATCAGGACCTGCTTCGGCAGCTGCACAGGATGGCCCGAGCGGGTCGAGCGCACCTGGAAAAGCCCCGTCGCGGGCAGGTCACGCAGCCAGTGGAG
>CAYSZN010000096.1:0-9259 GCA_964435425.1 uncultured Akkermansia sp.
AAACCTTTCCCGCCCTCTCCGCGATTCCGGGGCTGGTCCATGGCTTCCTGCTCCGTAGTCCGGACATCGATGTCGATTGCGAGCGCGAGGAGGCCCTCGCCCGGCTCGAGCCCTTCCACACGGGCCTTCTCGCCGAATGCGGGGTGAGACACGAGCACCTCGCCACCGGCGAGCAGGTCCACGGCTCGCGGGTCGGCGTGGTCGCGGGAGCCCGGCCCGCCTCGGTCCATTTTCCCGGGACCGATGCGCTGGCAACCGGACTGCCGGGCCAGTTCCTCGGCGTCTGGGTCGCGGATTGCGGGGCGGTGTTCTTCGCCGATCCGGTGCGCCGCGTCTGCGGCATCGCCCATTCGGGGAAAAAGGGGACCGAGCTCGGGATCGCCGCGGCGACGATCGCGAAGATGCGCGAAAGCCATGGCACCGATCCCGCCAGTCTCGTCGTGCAGATCGCCCCCTGCATCCGCCCGCCCGCCTACGAGATCGACTTTGCCGCGCAGATCGTCGCCGACTGCGCCGCTGCCGGGGTTCCTCCCGCGCAGGTCCACGACTGCGGCGTCTGCACCAGCGGCGATCTCTCCCGCTACTACAGCTACCGGGTCGAAAAAGGGAGGACGGGACGCCTCTTCGCCTTTATCGGTTGGCCCGCGACATGAGCGAATCCTTTCCCAACATGGGCGATGTCTGCGAGATCGCCGCCCCGGCCAAGACGAATCTCTGGCTGCGCATTCTTGGAAAGCGCAGCGACGGCTACCATGAGATCGAGACCCGCATGGTGTCGCTCGGCCTGGCCGACCGGCTCCGGCTGAAGTGGCGTGACGGGGAGGGGATCGCCATGCGCTGCTCGGACCCGAGCCTGCCGACGGGCGAGGACAACCTCGTCGTGAAGGCGGTGCGCGCCCTCGAGGCCCGGACGGGCAGGCGCTTCGATGTGGCCATCGATCTGGAGAAGCACATTCCCCACGGAGCCGGGCTCGGTGGGGGCAGCAGCGACGCGGCGGCGGTCCTGCGGGCGCTGAACGGAATGGCCTTGCTCCATCTCTCCGAGATCGAGCTCGCCGAGGTGGGCGCGACGGTGGGATCGGACGTTCCCTTCTTCGTCTACGGCCGCGCCTGCGACTGCCGCGGCCGGGGCGAAATCGTCGAGCCGCTCGCGTCCGGGGCGGCTCCTCCGCCTCTGCGTGTCTTTCTCCACAAGCCCGCCTTCGGCATCGCCGCCTCGTGGGCCTACCGCCACTACGCCGAGTCGGTGGAATACGGGGGATTCTCCTACCGGGCGCAGGAGTTCTCCTGGGGGGCGATGGTCAACGATCTCGAGCGTCCCGTCTTCGGAAAATTCCCCGTCCTAGGCGAGATGAAGTCCTGGCTGCTCGCCCAGCCGGGAGTGCGCGCGGCCCTGCTCTCGGGCTCGGGATCGACGATGCTCGCCGTGCTGGAGGAGTCCGCCGATGCCGAAGCGCTGCGCCGCGACTCCCTCGCCCGATACGGTGCCAACGGCTGGACATGGACCGGCTGGGCTGGCTGAACCCGCTATGACCTCGAGAGAGCCCTCCACTCCAGAAGAAAGCGTGCGGATCGACCTGTGGGCCTGGTCGGTGCGGCTCTACAAGACCCGGACCCTCGCGGCGACTGCCTGCAAGAAAGGGTGGCTCCTCGTCAACGGACAGCGCTGCCGCGCCTCTCGGCAGGTCCGCGTCGGCGACGAAATCCGCGTGCGGCAGGGGATGCTCGAGCGAATCCTGCAGGTGAGGACGTCATTGCGCCATCGGGTCGGCGCGAGGGAGGTCGCTGATCATCTTCTCGACCTCACGCCGCCGGAGGAATACGCGCGTGTCGCCGAGCTGGAGAGGACCGCCCGCGGGGCGGTACCACGGCGCGAGGCCGGTGCAGGAAGGCCTACGAAGCGTCAGCGGCGCGAATGGGAAGGCTGGGAGGCGGAGGGCCGCGAACCGAGCTTCGAGGATTTTGCGAAGGCCTTTTCCAGGCGTCCGACGAGACGCGTGGGAGAGGGAATTTAGCGATTCGCCGGATTTTTCTTGCCGTGCCGCTGCAAATTCATTAAAAGGCACGGGTGAGAACGGAATTGCGTTCCTGTGTTCAAGGTTCCGTTCGATCTTGTAAGGAGGAGGGCCCCGGTGCCGCGAAAGCGGCACCGGGGTTATTTTTGGATCCGGAGGGGGAGTGGATCCACAAGCCATTGTTGCCGGGAAAGGCATCGTGACATGGATTTAGGGGCGAAGGGACGGAGCGGCAGCGGCATGGACCTTCCATCCGAATCGGACACCTCTTTTTTGCCCGCGATCCTGCGACTTTTCCCGGAGGCCCGCTTTCGCTAGAGTTCCCCCATGAACCAGAATCCCCTCGACCGCCGTCAATTCGCGAAGCAGCTCGCCGCCGGAGCCGGAGCCCTCGCCGCCGGGGCGGGCGCTGCCTTCGGACAGGAGAAGGTCAACCCGCAGAACCGCCCCGTGCCGCCGCGTGCCACGGGCGGGGCGAAGGCCGGAACCGTCTTCGGGACGAACGAGCGCATGCACGTCCGCACCGCGGGCGAGCTGAAGGGCGACTGGTTCGCCGAGACCGCCCGCGAGATTCCCGTGGTGGGCGACTACGATGTAATCGTCTGCGGCGGAGGCCCGGCGGGTTTCGCCGCCGCTCTCGCCGCCGCCCGCAGCGGGGCGAAGACGGCCCTGCTCGAAGTCCACGGCTGCGTCGGCGGCATCTGGACGGCGGGCATGCTCTCGTGGATCATCGACGGCTTCGGCAAGCCGGGGATCATGGCCGAAGTCCTCAAGCGCCTCGAGGAGCAGAAGAACGGGCAGAAGTTCGGATCCTCCTGGGCCTACCACCCCGAGCCGATGAAGCTGCTGCTCGAGGACATGCTGCATGAGGCCGGGGTGAAGATCCGCCTCTTCACCCGCGTCGTCGGGGCGATTCCCGACGCGCAGAACCGCCTCGCCGCCGTCCTCACGGAGTCGAAGTCGGGCCGCGAGGTGTGGACGGCGAGGGCCTTCGTCGATGCCACCGGCGACGGCGACCTCGCCGCGCAGGCGGGCTGCGGCTTCGACTTCGGCCGGCCCGGCGACGGCGTGACCCAGCCGATGAGCCTGATGGTCCTCTTCCACGGCGTCCGCACGGACGAGATCGCCCCCTTCGTGAACCATCTCTCCGAAGCCCGCGGCCTAGGGCGCGGCAAGCATAACTTCCTCGCCGAGCTCCGCTCCGCCGGGATCGATCCCAGCTACGGCGGGCCGTCCATCTTCGAGATCCACGACGGGCTCTACGCGATGATGGCGAACCACCAGTACAACGTCTCCGCCATCGACGCCGACGACGTCTCCCGCGCCACATTGGAGGCCCGCCGCGAGAACCACGCCATGGTCAATGCTCTGAGGAAGAAGGGCGGTCCCTGGAAGGATCTCGAGATCCTCGCGACCGCCGAGCAGATCGGCACGCGCGAGGCCCGCCGCATCCACGGGCGCTATTCCGTCAGTGCCGACGACCTCAGGAACGGGGCGCGCTTCGACGACGGCATCTGCCACGTCACCTTCGGGCTCGACGTGCATTCGACCGATCCGGGCAAGACGAAATACATCGAGAGCCATCCCTTCAAGTCGAAGCCCTACGACATTCCGCTGCGCTCCCTCATGGCCAAGGACGTCGATGGCCTCGTCCTCGCCGGGCGCTGCATCAGCGGCGACTTCCTCGCCCACAGCAGCTACCGTGTCACCGGCAACTCCGTCGCCATGGGCGAGGCCGCCGGGGTCGTCTGCGCCGTCGCGGCGAAGGAGAAGGTCATGCCGCACGAAGTGCCCTTCGAGGCGCTGGGGAGCCGGTTGGCCGGGTGACCGCGACGTTCCTCGCTCTTCCGGGATCATGCCGGTCCCTTGACTCGTGGAGGGGCGTGGGCGACCAGTGGCCGCGTCGGGTGGCGGAAACGTCTCTTTCGGAGGGAGTCGTGAACGCCGATTTTCCGCCGGATCCCCTCGGACGGACTGCGCTGCCATGGGCCGCTTTTTCAAGAAACCGGAAATCGCCGAGAACCGCATCGAGAACTCGGGGCGCTGGCCCGTGCGTCTGACCCGCTTCCAGCTCATCGACGACTACCAGTTTCCCGCGACGAACTTCCCCGAGATCTTCTTCGTCGAGGAGGGGACCTTTCTCCACGAGACCGACGCCGGCGTGCAGGCCCTGAGGGAGGGCGCGGCGATGATGGTCAATCCCGGCCACCGGCACACCGTGAAGCAGCCCAGCGAGACGATTCTCACCCGGGTGCGCTACCTGCCCGAATGGCTCACCCGCGAGTACGAGATCGTGATCCGGTCGCCCGACGTGCTTGCGCTCTTCTTCGACCAGTCGTGGTTCCGCTACCCGCGCGAGGAGAACCTCCACGTCTTCACCACCCGCGGCGAGGGCACGGTCCGCGTCCGCGACGAGCTCGAGTATCTGAGGGGCCTCCTCCGCGGCAAGCGCCACCTCGAGCCCATCGCCCGCGTTTCCGCGCTGAAGCTGATGATGCTCCTGGCGGACGAGTACCGGCGCTTCTGGCGCGGGGTGCCCGAGATCGAGATCCTGCCGGAAGCGGCCCATGCCCTCGATTGGGTCGAGGCCTGCATCCTCCGCGGCGAGCCCGTCGAGCCATCGAAGATGCCGCGCGGCGGCTACGAGAGACGTGCCATCGAGAAGGCCTTCGGGGAGCTGACGGGCATGGCGGTGGCGGACTACGCCCTCCGCCGCCGCGTCTTCCATGCCGCCTGCCGCCTCCTCACCACGCGGGAGGAGCTGCGCCGGTTCCCGAAGTCGCTGGGATGGTCCTCGGCGGGAGAATTCGCGAAGCAGTTCGAATCTGTCTTCGAGGTTCCGCCCGCAGTCTACCGGGAGAAGTTTGGGGGAGTTGAGAGAGGATAGTTGAGAGTTGAGAGGCTCGGGATCCGCAACTCGCTCTTCGAGTGAGCCAAGCCGCTCATTTTCAGCCTATCAACTACCTACTCTCAACTATCAACTTCTCTCACCGCCTCCAAAAAGGCCCGCACCTTTCCCGAATCCTTCCTTCCGGGGCTGGTCTCCACCCCGCTCGCCACGTCCACCGCCGCAGGTCGCACCTGGCGGATCGCCTCGGCCACGTTCTCCGGCGTCAGCCCTCCGGCGAGTACGATCTGCCGCTCCGGCCAGCGTGCCACCGCCTCGGCTCCGAGCGCCCAATCCATCGTCTCGCCGCTGCCGCCGTAGGCTCCGGGGGCGTAGGCGTCGAGGAGCAGGGTGGGGGAGTCGTAGTCGGCGGCGGTCTCCAGCGCGGCCCGGTCGCGGACGCCGAGGGCCTTGAAGACGGGCAGACCCTGTTGGGTCAGGGACTCGACCCTGTCAGGTGTCTCGTCGCCGTGGAGCTGGAGCCAGTCGATCGCGCCGCTGTCGTGGATCCGGCGCAACTCGTCGTCGTCCACGTTTACCGTCACGGCGACGCGGGGCACGGTCCCGGCGAGGTCGCGCAGCCAAGGCACCGCCTCGTCGAGGGCGATGAATCGCTTCGATCCGGGCCAGAAATTGATCCCGATGGCGTCGGCCCCTGCCGTGACGATGGCCGAGGCCTCGTCGCCGCAGGTGATCCCGCAGATTTTCACGGCGACGTGCCCCAGGTCCGGGGGGAAGAGGAGGCGCGTCGTCATGATAGGGAAGACGGAAGATTCGCATCTTCCGCTACGGGCTGGCCAAGGTAGCGGAAGGTGCGAACCTTCCGTCCCTCGTTTCTGGCGTTCACAGCTTCGTCAGCGCGTCGTCGAGCGCGTCGAGCAGGTTCTGGATCGTGGACTCGGTCTCGTCGCCCATGTTGGAGAGGCGGAAGGTCTTGCCCTTGATCTTGCCGTAGCCGCCGTCGATGGCGAGGGAGTGGTCCTGGCGCATGACCTGCCCGAGCTTGGCCACGTCGATGTCCCGGTTGTTCCTGATGCAGGTGAGCGCCTTCGAGCGGTAGCCTTCGGGAGCGAAGAACTCGAAGCCGTTCTTCTCGACCCAGGCGTGGACCATGGCGTTCAGCTTGGCGTGGCGGGCGAAGCGGTTCTCGAGACCCTCGGCGAAGATTGCGTCGAGCTGGTGGTTCAGCCCGTAGATCGTGGCGATGCAGGGCGTGCTCGGGGTCATGGACTTCTCGTGGTTCGCCTTGAACTCGAGGAAGTCGAAGTAGTAGCCGCGGTCGTGGATCGTCGCGGCGCGGGCGAAGGCGCGCTCCGACGCGGTGAACAGCGCGAGGCCGGGAGGCAGGGCGAGGGCCTTCTGGCTGCCGGTGAGGAGGACGTCGACGCCGAGCTTGTCCACCTCGATGGGCACGACGGAGAAGCTGGACACGGTATCGGTGACGAGG
The DNA here is from genome assembly GCA_964435425.1 of uncultured Akkermansia sp. Classification (GTDB taxonomy): domain Bacteria; phylum Verrucomicrobiota; class Verrucomicrobiia; order Verrucomicrobiales; family DEV007; genus Arctic95D-9. Next base: position 6,350 of record CAYSZN010000096.1, read on the forward strand.
AGCACGTCGTCGTATTTCCGCACCACGGCGGCGATCTCGGCGAGGGGGTTCATCACCCCGGTCGAGGTCTCGTTGTGGATGAAGGTGACAAGGTCGAACTCGCCGGTGGCGAGCTTCGCATCGACGTCGGCGGGATCGACAGGCACGCCCCACTCGTATTGGAGCGCCTCGGCCTCCTTGCCGCAGCGCCGGGCGACGTCGACCCACTTGTCGGAGAAGGCGCCGGAGCAGAGGCAAAGGACCTTCTTCGCCGCGAGGTTGCGGATCGAGCCCTCCATCACGCCCCAAGCGGAGGAGGTGGAGAGGAAGACGGGCTGGGTCGTGCCCATCATCTCCTGGAGATGGGGCTGGATGGCGTCGTAGAGGGCGACGAAGTCCTTGCTGCGGTGCCCGATCATGGGGGCGGCCATGGCCGCATAGGTCGCAGGCGAGACTTCGACGGGTCCCGGGATGTGGAGTCGGATGGATTGGCTCATGAGTGGGCGAAATAAGGCCCGCGCCGGGGAATTCACAAACCGATTTTCTTGCCAGTCGTGGCAAAGGCGGGCAAATCGGCGGTCCAAAAACCCTTTGCGGTCCCGGTTTTGCCGCCCCGGATTGGCGCATCTGCGGGTGAAATGGGGTGGCCTCGGGGTGGTCCGGCGTGCTTTCCTTTGGTCATGCGCCTGTCCTTCCTCGTCTGCCTAGCGATCCTCCCGTCCCTCCGCGCCGCCGATCCGCTCTACGAGATCGACCTGACCGTGGCGAAGCGTGGCTTCGACGGCAAATCCTGCTGGGTTCACGCCCGCGCCGGGGTCGTCCCGCCGCAGGCACCGGGGAATCCCTCGCCCCTTCCGCTAGCGGTGATGACCTTGCAGAAGCTCGAACTCGCCGGTTCGGACGTCTTCCATGCGCTCAACACGATGCGCAGCCCCGACCTCGGCCAGACATGGAGCGCTCCGGTGGAGCACGCCTCCTTCGCCCGCCAGCCCTTTTCCTGGGGCGGACGCGACGGCCTCGAAATCACCGTCTGCGACTACTGGCCGAAATGGCACGCCGCCTCCGGCAAGCTCCTCGGCATCGGGCACACTGTGGTCTACGAGAACAACGCCGTTGCCAAGGTCCGACCCCGCGGCAGCGCCTATGCGGTCTACGATCCGGCGGCGAATGCGTGGTCGCCGTGGAAGACGCTCGCGATGCTCGACGATCCGAAGTTCGAGAACGCCGGGGCCGGCTGCGTGCAGCGCGTCGATCTGGACGACGGTACCGTGCTGCTCCCGATCTATTTCAAAGGCCGCGAGGATGCTGCCTATTCGACGACGGTGCTGCGCTGCGCCTTCGACGGCGAGACGCTGCGCTACCTCGGGCACGGCGACGAGCTGTCCGTTCCGGTGAAGCGGGGTCTCTACGAGCCTTCGCTGGTCCGCTGGGGCGGGCGCTTCTTCCTGACCCTGCGCAACGACGATCACGGCTACGTCTCCGTGTCCGACGACGGCAGGCATTTCTCCGAGCCGGTCGTGTGGCGCTTCGACGACGGCGAGGATCTCGGCAACTACAATACGCAGCAGCATTGGGTGGCGCACCGCGACGCCCTTTTCCTCGTCTACACCCGGCGCGGAGCGAACAACGACCACGTCATGCGCCACCGCGCTCCGCTCTTCATCGCACGGGTCGATCCGGAGACTTTGCGGGTCGTGCGGGCGAGCGAGCAGGTGCTCGTGCCGGAGCACGGAGCGCGGCTGGGGAATTTCGGTGTCACCGAGGTGAGCGCGGACGAAACCTGGGTCACGGTGACGGAGTGGATGCAGGCGCCCGGCCCGAACTACCACGACCCCGCCCCCCTCATCGCCCGTGGCGCGGACAACCGCGTCTGGGTCGCGAAGCTGAAATGGACAGTTCCCAACGATCCTCCCCGATGAAAATCCCCCTCCTCGCCATCTCCGCAATCAGTGCCCTCCCCCTCCTCGCGGCGGAGACTCGGCCGAACATCCTCCTCCTCATGGGCGACGACCACGGCTGGGAGGAGACGGGCTACAACGGTCACCCCCACCTGAAAACCCCCGTCCTCGACGAAATGGCCGAGAGGGGGCTGAGGCTCGACCGCTTCCACTCCGCCCATCCGAGCTGCTCGCCGACGCGGGCGAGTTTCCTCACCGGGCGGCATCCGAACCGCATGGGAACCTTCGCGCCGGGCTGGTCCCTGCGTCCCGAGGAGACCACCCTCGCCCATGTCCTCGCTCAGGCGGGCTACCGCTGCGGGCATTTCGGGAAATGGCACGTCGGCGCGGTGAAGCGCGAGTCGCCCGTCGGCCCCCTCGCCATGGGCTTCCACGAATGCCTCGCCCACGACAATTTCTTCGAGCTGAGCCCTTCCCTCTCGCGCGACGGCGGGCCCCCCGAGGTCTTCCCGGGCGAGAGTTCGGCCATCCTCGTCGAGGAGACGATCCGTTTCATCGAGCGGGCCAGGGACGAAGGCAAGCCCTTCCTCGGCGTGGTCTGGTTCGGCTCGCCGCACGAGCCCTACCAGGGCCTCCCCGACGATCTCGCCCGCTACGACGACCTTCCCGCGAAATACCCTGACAAAATGGTCAAGCTGACCTCGAATGAGACCGGCTTGCAGACGACGCGGCCGCTCGGCGAAGTCCTGCGCGAGCGCTACGCCGAGATCACCGCGATGGACCGGGCCATCGGCGTGCTGCGGCGGCACCTCGCCGAAACGGGCTTGCGGGAGAACACTCTCCTCTTCTATTGCGGCGACAACGGCACCTCGTCGGACGGCCATCTCGCCTCGCCCCATCGCGGGATGAAGGGCGATTTCTACGAAGGCGGTACGCGTGTGCCGGGACTGATCGAATGGCCCGCGCGCTTTCCCGAGCCGGTCGCAACGCCCCTGCGTGCCTCCACTAGCGACCTGCTGCCTACCGTCGCGGC
>CAYSZN010000097.1:0-9253 GCA_964435425.1 uncultured Akkermansia sp.
GCTTCGGGCAGGGGACCGGAGCGGTGGTCAGCCGCAAGGCGGAGGCGGTGGCGCTTGCTCTCGGAGCGGAGGGATCGGGGATCACCGCCGCGTTCCAGCGGGTCGTGGCGGGTCTGCTCTTCGCGGCCGTGGCCGTGCTGCTGATCCGCCTGTTCGGATCGAAGGAGGAATGGGGGACCTGGCGGACTCCCCTCGACCGGAAGGTCGCCTCCTGGCTGGTCGGCGCGGCGCTCTTCGGCCCCGTCGTCGGGGTGAGCTGCTTCCAATGGGCCTTGCAGGATCTGGAAAGCGGCGTCGTCCTCGCCGTCGTGGCCTTGGCGCCGATCGCGATGATGCCCCTCGCGGCGCTGACGGAAGGGGACCGGCCCGGACGGCTCGCCGTCGCCGGTGCGCTCGTCGCCGTGGTGGGCGTGGTGCTGCTGAACCTATGGGCGTGAGGCCCGCAGGTCAGTTCTGACCGTGGACGAAGGGGCAGGGGGTGGGGCTCATCCCGATGAGCAGGTGCGCCAGTCCGGGATGGTAGCGTACGATGTCCTCGGCGAGGGCGCGCAGGCTCTCGTCGAAGGCCCGTTGGGTGTCGGGGTCGTTCTCGCAGGCGTGGGCCGGCGCGACCGAGGCGGCGGCGAGTAGGGCGAGGGCGTCGGCGTTGCCGGATTCGTGGGCGGGCTCAGGCAGATACATGGCGCGAGGACAGTTCGTTGGTTTCGTTGAGGGGTGGGATGGGTCGGAGTCAGTCCATCTGCATCGGGGAGTATCGCGGCGAAGGCGCCTGGCCGTCGCGCTGCAAGTCCCGGATCTTCTCCTTGAGCAGAGCATGCGCGGTGTCGGCGGCGTTCTTGCCGTAGAACCCGGAACCCGAAAGCAGCTCGAGAAGCTCCTTCACCTGCGGGGTGGTGGAGATCGTGATCTGAACGGTCTCGGTCGTGTTCTTTGGCCTGGCCATGAATTATCCCGATGAAAACGGATAACAATGGCATTGTTATAGAGAAATTATCCCTCAAGTCAAAACTTTTGGATCTTGTGGCGAAGAAAAAACACGGGACTATAAAAAGCACAGTGTTCGGATGATCTGCCGATGGGGATGGATGGCGGAGACTCACGCGATGCGGGACGGGATGCGGAGCGCAAAGAGATTGCGAAGCGCCGCCAGCGGGACCACGTTGGCCGCATGAGCGTCTCCGTCACGAGCTGGCCCACCCGGTCCTTCGTCCTTGCCTTTGCCGTCGCCTTGTTCCTGTGCGCTTGTCAGGATCGGACGGCTTCCCCGACGCCTCCGGAGGCTCCCGAGACGCCTGCCGTCCCCGGAGAGGCGGCCCCGGCCGTGCCGACGACACCCGCTGCGCCCGCTCCTTCCGAAGCGCCGCAGGCGGTCGCTCCCGCCGCACCCGAGCCTGCCGCGGCTCCTTCACCCGAGAAGACGCCCATGAAAGAAGACACCGCCGTTGCCGCCGCAGGAAAGGAGATCATCACTCTCGGAGGAGGGTGCTTCTGGTGTACCGAGGCCGTGATCGAGCGGCTCGAGGGTGTGGAGGACGTCGTCTCCGGATACATGGGCGGACACGTCGAGAATCCGACCTACGAGCAGATCTGCACGAAGACGACGGGACATGCCGAAGTCATCCAGGTGACCTTCGATCCGGCGAAGATCACCCTCGACGAGGTTCTCGACGTCTTCTGGCAGGCGCACGACCCCACGACCCTGAACCGCCAGGGCAACGACATCGGGCCGCAGTACCGATCCGTAATCTTCTATCACACGCCGCAGCAGAGGAACGTCGCCATGCAGTCGATGAAGCGTCTCGACGAGAGCAAGGTCTACGAATACCCCGCCGTCACCGAAATCGCCGTGGCGTCGAAGTTCTGGGTGGCCGAGGACGACCACCAGAACTACTACGAGCTGAACAAGGATTCGAATCCCTACTGCCGTGCCGTCATTTCGCCCAAGCTGAAGAAGCTGGGGATGGAGTGATCGGGGGGCTGACGCTCTGGAAAAACAAGGAGCGGGGCTTTCCCAAGCCCCCGGTTTCCTGATAGCGTTTAGGAACGCTCCCCTCACAAGGGGTGTCGCTTGTCGCGTTCCGTGCCAACCTCGCGTCGAGCGAATCGAACGGTAGCGTCCGCGTCGGATGGTCCGGCCCTCTTGTGGCGGACGCTGCCAAACTTGTCTGGATCAGACCTTTGTGTCTTTCGCGCCTTTCCACGGCCACCCCTCACAAGCCCGTCACCGAGACCTCGCCGATCCGGATCTGATCGTCCTCGAGCCTCAGCTCCCGGCTGTCGAACTTCCAGAGCAGCCGCGGGTCGCCGGTGATTTCGATGGCGTCGCCGTTCCTCTCCGCCTGGAGAGGGCGGAGATGGGGGAAATGGGCCTGGACCGCGTTCAGGATCGGCTCCGCATCGCGCCGCCCGACCGGGGCACCGGGGTAGCTGGCGCGGACGAGGGCGGACTCGGAGACGGCGGTGACGAGGTGGAGGCGTTCGCCGGAGCGGAGGCGCTTCTTCACCGACTCGAGATCCTTGCGAAGACGTTCCGCCGGGGCGATGGCTCCGCCGCTTTCGCCCTGGGCGATGCGGTCGAGGAGCGCGGCGTGTCGGTCCGGTTCAAGCGTATGGGTCTCGGTGCGGAGATCGAGGGCGACGCTGCGGGTGGGCAGGGGCGTGCCTTCCTCGACTTGCGTGGCGAGCTGCGCAAGCTCGGACCGCGAGAGGGTGACGGGGATGCGCTCTCGCTTGGTCCGGGTGAATTGCTCCAGCAGCGGCCCGCGTTCCGCCGTGGGGAGCTCGTCGAGGAGACTGAAGGCCTTCCTCAGAAGAGGGCCGTTGCGTTCCGAGTAGATGTCGCCGGGATTGACCTCGTCGGGGTTCAGGCCGGGGGAGCGCCAGGCGCTGGATGCCGGGGGCGGGGGGCTCGCGGTGCTGGTCGTTTGGTCCGCTTCGGGTGCGGTATCGATGGCATCGGCCGTCTCAAGCGAAGCATGGGAGAGACGGTCCGGAAGCTGGGCGCTGGGAGAATCGGCAATGGCCTTGAGCGCGGCGACCGTGTCTTCGGAGACTGGCTGGGCGATCAAGGGCCGGAGTGCGAGGCCATCTCCCCGATCCTTCTTCGCCACCGTGCAAGAGACGGAAAGGCCCGCGGATACCAGCATCGGAAACAGGATGGCGTGGAGCGGGCGCATCAAGCCGGGGACTTGAAAGTTAGAAAGAAAGGACAATCAATCCATCAAAACAATAAAAACCGTGAAAGTCAATGGATTTGGAATCCATGACAGCGCGTGGAGATCTACTGACTCGCGAGAAAGGGCAAGACTTCGGGGGGACCTATCAAGGCTCGTCCGGTCGATCCGTGATGGTCCGACGGTAGACGCTGAGGGAGATGTTCCCGTAGAGGTCGTGGTAGGCGATGACATCCTCCAGCCTCATCAGGACCCAGGGGGAGAAGAGGTCGGCCCCGTTCTTCGTGAAGACGATGTCGTCGGCGATATGGATGCAGCCATGGACGGTCTGGGCGCCGGAATTGAGCAGCAGCATGTCGCCGAACTGGAGCGGGGGCAGGGTCGGCACGAATTCGCTGAGGATGAGCTCGCTCCGCTCGGGCGAGTCGGCGAAGACCTCGCGCGGGACGAAGCGGAAGAAATTGTAGCAGGTCCAGAACCAGTCGGGGAGGCGTCCGTCGATGCCGTCGGCGGGATCGGGGAAGCGGTTCAGCAGTTGCCGGGGAGTCGCGGGGAGCAGGTGCGCGACATCGACGGTGGCGCCCTCCTTGGCGGAGACGACGGATTCGAGCAGGGGCATCACCGCCTTGTTCTTGTAGTCCGCCGTCCAGTAGTCGTCGATTTCCTGGGTGAGGCTGTCGCGGGTGAGCCGCAGTCTCACGATCAGGCTCTGCTTTCTGAGGAGGCGGCGGAGGATCTCCTTCTCCTCGACCGTCGAGGAGGCCCGGCGCAGGGTGAAGGGGGTGTCGGCGAAGAAGAAGCCCCGTTCGCGCGGCGTGGGATAGGCGAGCCGCGAGATGTCCTCGATGGCGCTTCTGGGGAAGCTGGTGCCGGCGAACCAGTTGGAGAGGTTTTCGGAATCGATGTAGATCGGCCGGATGTGGTATCGGTTCTCCTTGAAGCGGGAAAGGAGCTGGTAGAGCTGCCTGCGGACCTCGTAGGGCATCTCCAGGATGGTCTCGTCCTTGGGGAAGACGCGCATGATCTCGGAATTGCTCAGGATGGTCGATCCGCCCAGGATCGCGCCCACTTCGGCGTCGGTGAGTCCAGTCTCCCGCAGAAGGAGGCGGAGCGACGTCTCGCTCCCGGGAGGGAAGGCCCATTCGACCTGCTGGGAGGGAGTGGTGAGGAACTGGAGATAGTGCTCCGGAGCGTCGAGCGGGATCCGGTAGTATTCGAGGCTCCCCCAGGGGCCGGGCGGAGGCTTGATCACCTCGCGCGTGCGCAGGGTCTCGGCGGAGGACGGTCCGGCCGCGGCCAGGAGGAGGAAGGCGACGACGGAGCGGAAGACGGCGGCGATGGCGGGGGAGCGCATGTCAATGGGCCGGTTTTCGGCGGTAGGTCCGCTCGTAGAAGGTCGATTCGTCGAGATAGACGGAGAGCATGTCGGACCTCCGCGTCAGGACGAAGGGGCGCGCGAAGCTCGCCCCGTTCTTGGTGAAGACGATGTCGTCGGCGATGTGGATGTAGCTGTGCAGGAAGCTCCCGTCGGATTCGTTGAACATGCAGACGAGGTCTCCGAAGCGCCGCTCCCCCTCGAACGGCTCGAACTCCCCCTCGAGGTGCTGCTGGCAGGCCAGCGAGTCGAGGAGGCGCGGGGAGGCCTTCCGATGGAAGAACTGCACGGAGGCCCAGAAGCAGTCGGGGGTGTTGTTGGGAACCACATCCCGGAGATTGGTGAAGCCGTAGAGATAGCGCCTCGGCACGGGGGGGAGGATCTGGACGAGGTCGATCCTCTCCACTCCCGTAGTCGAGAGGACGCCCCGGAGGGTGGAGTCGAACTCCCGGTTCCACCCGTCGGCGGACCAGTAGTCGATGACCGGATCGAGAGAGGAGGTGCCGTCGAGGACGAGGCTGACGATGAGGCCCCGGGTGGCGAAGGTGGCGCGGAGGAAGCGCTCCTTCTCCTCGTCGGTTCCCAGCTTGCGGAGGATGTAGGGACGGTCCATCAGGCTGAGGACGTTCCGCCGCTTGAAAGTCATGCGCTTCACCAGATCGAGGGTTTCCTCCGAGACCTTGCCGTTCTCGAAGGCGGAGAAGTTCCCTCCCTCCAGATTGATCACGGTCTTGGAGAAATAGTATTCGTTGTTGAGCCGGAACCAGCGGGCGAGGGTGGAGCGGTCCTCCGGACTGAGGCTTTCGACGATGGCGTCGCTGAGCTCGAGGTCGAGGCCGGACGGGGAAGGCTGCCATTCTCCGTCGCGGTCGATCAGGGAGAGGGTCCTCTCCGTCAGGCCGAGGTCGGCGAGCAGCTTGCGGGCGTCCGCCTGGTCCATGGTCCCGAAATTCCAGTAGGAGCGCTCGTCGTAGAGGGTTGCCCAAAGATGGGAGGCGGGAGGCTCCAGGATCACCGGATAGGATTCGATCACCCCCCATGGTCCGGTGGACCGCACGACGAGATTGCTGCTGTCCTGGGCGCGACCGCCCGTCGCGGAGACGAGGGGGAGAAGGAGTATCGCGGATGCGATCCGTCTGAGAGAGAGGACAAAAAAAGAATGAAGCGGTCGGAGGGACCGCTTGAAGGGGGAGTCCATGGACAGGGGAGGGTGTCGGCAGATTGTAGCGCTTTCCACGAAATAGGAAATCCGAATTGTTCTCCGCGAACGCGTCGGGGACGTATCCGAGAGTAGGGGTGTTCGCCGGAGCGGAGAGGGGCTGGTGGGCATTCCGGGGATGCCGGGCTCCGCAAACGGATTTGCGAATCCACCGAGCGTGGCTTATCGATCCCTTCCGAACCGCGCAACCACCTTCCACACCATCATGGCAAACGAGAAACCCGAAATCACCGCCTACCTGAAGACCTTCTGCGGATGGAGCGAGGGCGTGCGGTCAGTCTTCCGCAAATACGGCCTCGAATACACGGAGAAGGACATCATCAAGAACCCCGCCTTCCGCTGGGAGATGGAGCAGAAGAGCGGTCAGCCCCTATCCCCCTGCGTCGTCGTCAACGGCACGATGCTCGCCGACGTCAGCGGCGAGGAGGTCGAGCACTGGATGACCGCGAACGGACTGCTGGAAAGGAGCGACGCCGCGCCCGACGCGCCCATCGACTCCGCCTGCACCGATGCCCAGCACGCGGCCATGGAGGCGGAGGCCCGCTTCGGCGGCCAGCCCGACGGGGCGAAGGTCCGCATCGTCGAGTGAGCGGCCGCGACGCCTGTTTCCCGATCCATCCCATTCTCCCGATGTCGGATTCCAACGTCCTCAAGAAGGGTCTCGGTCGCGGCCTCGGTGCCCTGATCAAGACCCCCGGCGCAGTGCCCCTGCGGTCCTCCGGCTCGGGCGAATCCGACCCCGCCACCGGCGAGCGCGTCCTGCGGGTGCCTCTCGACAAGGTCGTGCCCTCGCCCCTCCAGCCGAGGAAGCGCTTCAACGACGAGCATCTCGACGAGCTCGTCGAGTCGATCCGCGAGCACGGCGTGATCCAGCCCCTCATCGTCCGCCTCGTCGATGGCAAGTACGAGCTGATCGCCGGCGAGCGACGTTGGAGAGCCTCGACCCGGCTGAAGCTGGCCGAGGTCCCCGTGATCTCGCGCGAGGCCTCCGACCGCGATGTGCTGGAGATGGCCTTGATCGAGAACCTCCAGCGCGAGGACCTCGATCCCCTGGAGGAGGCCGAGGCCTACGCCCGCCTCGCCAGGGAGTTCGGGCTGAAGCAGGAGGAGATCGCCCAGCGTGTCGGCAGGAACCGCGCCACGGTGTCCAACGCCATCCGTCTCCTCGATCTCGATCCCGAGGTGCAGACGCTCGTCTCGCGCAGGCTCCTCAGCAGCGGCCACGCCAAGGCCATCCTCGGACTGAAGACCAAGGCCGAGCAGCGCATGCTCGCCGACCTCGTCGTGAAGCGGAAGCTGAACGTGCGCGACACCGAGAAGCTCGTCTCCGAGACGATCAACGGCAAGACCGTCGCGAAGAAGGTGGCCAAGACCAAGCTTTCCCCCCAGGCCGAGACCTATATCCGCCAGATCCAGGACCAGCTCCGCAGCCGCTTCGCCACCAATGTGGCGATCCAGCACGGCGACAAGCGGGGCAAGATCGAGATCGAATACTACGGCAACGAGGATCTCGGGCGGGTCCTCGAGCTGATGGGCGTGCGGCTCGACTGACCCGAATCGGGGCCTTCCGCGTCCATTCCCCATCGAAATGAAACGCTTCGCGCCCTTTCTCTCCGCCCTGCTCCTCTTCGGCGCCGGCTGCGGAGGTCCGGCCTTCACCTTCAACGAGGCCGATCCGCTCGACGCCCAGGTCTCCGGCGAGAAGGCTTTTTCCCACGTTTCCGCCGTCGTCGGCTTCGGACCCCGTCCCTCCGGCTCGGAGGCCATCGAGGAGACCCGCCAATACCTCGAGAAGGAGCTCGCCGCCCTCGGCTGGACCACGCGCCGCCAGACCTTCACTACGAAGACGCCGCGCGGGCAGTTCCAGTTCACCAACCTCCTCGCCCGCTATGGAGAGGGAGAGGGCGCCTGGAGCGGCCGGGTCGAGGGCGTGCTCTGCTCGCACTACGACACGAAGCGCTACGACGACTTCGAGTTCGTCGGAGCGAACGACGCCGGGTCCAGCACCGGCCTGCTCGTGGAGCTGGCCCGCGTCCTCGCGCAGCGTCCCGCCGCCGCCCGGCGGATCGAGCTGGTCTTCTTCGACGGCGAGGAGGCCTTTGGTACCAACATCACCGGCAGCGACGGTCTCTACGGCAGCAAGCACTACGCCGCGGAGTGGCTGATGAAGCCCGCCAAGGAACGTCCCCGCTGGGGCCTCCTCCTCGACATGGTCGGCGATGCAAACCTGAACATCCGCGCCGGCGTCCGCATTCCCCGCCAGTCGGTCCGCGAACTCGCCCGGGCGAAGGAGGAAGGAGGAGGCTACGTCGTCGACATCCTGAAAGTGGAGGAATCGCTGACGGGACTGTCCCGCGACCTCCTCGCCGCCGCCGACGAGCTCGGCCTGCGCGCCCAGGTCGGAATCAGCCCCGACTACATCGTCGACGACCACATCCCGCTGAACGTCGTGGCCGGCATCCCCACCATCGACCTGATCGATTTCGACTACGCCCCCTGGCACACCCCCGCCGACACGCTCGACAAGCTGAGCGCGGAGAGCTTGGAGATCACAGGCCGGGTGACGTTGCGGCTGGTGGAGAAGTATCTGCTGGGCGGCCGTTAGCCGCCGTAAAAGGTCAAAGGTAGAAAAGTAAAAGGTCGCTCGGCGGGATCCAAGGAGGGGCGACATTCCTGTCGACCGTTTGGTCGGGCCGGGCGTCCAAACGACGTTCGTTCCCCGAGCGGGCCGCTCGGGGCTACCTTCGAACTCCGAAAGGGCGCGTGGAGGGAATTCCTACTCTTCCTCATTCTCCTGCTCCTACTCAAATTCGTAGGATGGGCGGGCTTGGGGAGGAAGTAGGAGTAGGAGGATGAGGAAGAGTAGGAGGGCTTGCCCTCATCTCAAGCAACTCCCCTCATCCGCTGCCAGTTCGAGTGCGCGATCATCCCGAAGATCACGGCGGTGAAAAGGCTTTTCAACAGGAGCAGGCCCGCGATGGCCATGGTGATCGCGAGGACGAATCCCACCTTCGGCACGAGAGCGCTGTGCCGGGGACCGACGACGCCTTCGAAGATTCGCCCGCCGTCGAGCGGCAGGATGGGCAGCAGATTCAGGATCGCCCAGCCCACGTTGACCCAGAGCATCTGCACGACGAAGAAGCGCATCCACTCGTTCTGCATTCCGGGCGTGAGGATCAGCAGCCAGGTCAACCCGCCGAGAAACAGGCTCGCCGCCGGACCCGCCGCCGCGATGAAGATGGACTGCCCTCTCGTGAAGTGTCCCGGCCCGCCGCAGAGCCCCCCGAATCCGTAGAGGATGATCTCCGACCAGGGAGCGCCGCTCCGCTGCCTCGCCCAGGCGTGTCCCAGCTCGTGCCAGAGGATAGACCCCAGCACCACCGCCGTCATCAGCGCAAAGCGCCCCAGCCCCACCGGACCGTCCTGCTGGAGATAGGGCATCCCCAGCAGCACGCAGAGGACCCAGAACATCCACTCGATGCGGAC
>CAYSZN010000098.1:0-9251 GCA_964435425.1 uncultured Akkermansia sp.
TGTGCGCCAGCTCCAGAATCTCGTGCGCAAGGCCCTCCTCCGCAGCCGCGGCTATCCCATCGACCGGTCGCTCGTCGAGGAGCTGCTGCGCGAGACGGACGGGGGGACGTCGGCCGGTGCCGCCGATCCCCTGCATGGATGGTGCGCGGATCTCGTCGCCGAAGCCGCCGCGAAGGGCGGCAGGGGAGAGGCCTACCGGACGGCGCTGGAGCAGCTCGAGACCTCCCTGATCGGCGAGGCCCTACGCCGCGGCGACGGCAACATCACCCGCGCCGCCGACTGGCTCGGCCTCTCCCGGCTGACAGTCCGGGAGAAGATCAGGAAATACGGGTTGTGAGGCGGGTGTCCAGTGGCGGCAATGGCGCGCGGACGATGGAGTGGTTCCTCCTTGGGAGATGCCTGAAGAACTGCGGCTGCGAAATGTTCATCAAATGATTGTGCCGTGGCGCGAGAAGTGGAAGATACAGATGCATGCTTTACGAAGCCGTCAGTATTCCCCGATGCCGGTCCCGATCGGTCGATCCGCTCCGACAACCTTCCACAGCGGTGCGTTGCGTGGCTCCTCCGGAGGGAGTGGTCGAGAACGGTGCTCTCCGGGGCAATGCGGCTGTGTCCGAGACGGGGAACATCCCTTCGAACCCGTTTCCTGACGAATTCGCCGTGAGATGAAGACCCTGGCCAGCGATCTGATGAGTGCAGCCACGCCCGATGCGCCTGAAATCGTCGGCACCCTCGCCCTGGCGCTGGGAATGGGTGCGGCGGCGGCAAAATGTCTCGCGATGATGCGGCGCGGGACCGTCAGCAAGCTATGCGTGCTCTCCCTGGCCTGCTTTTTCGCCACGTGTTCCATTCTGTGCCTTGGCGGGTTGGCCGGCAGGAGCCTGTCCGGTCCCTTGGGGAACGGGCTGGCCGCGCTCGCAGGGGCTGTCGCATGTCTGGGCTATCTCGGTGCGGGTGTTCTCGCGATCGTCGGCTTGGCCACCTACTCCTCGCCTCCCCATACGCAGGGAAGGGCGCAGGCAATCTGGGCGCTCGTCCTCGTCGTCGTTCCGTTGCTTTCAGTGGTCGTCTCCGCCGTGGTCGCGGTGGCCGCCTCGGTCGGGTCGGAGACCTCGCGGGACAAGGGGGCCGCAGAGGCCGAACGGATCGTGAACCAGGAGCTCAACTTCCGCTTCGATCCTCCTCGGAAGCCGTGGGTCGCGATCAATGCGAAGCTCCACAATCCCGATGCGGCGGTCATGTACCGGAAGACCCGGCCGGAATCGATCTTCATGGTGATCGCGGAAGCGGTCGGCACCGAGGCTGGGTTCACGAACGAATCCCTCGTCGATGTCGCGCAGGCGAATCTCAAGGCGAACGATGGGGTCTTCGAATTCGAGTCGCTCGCCGACCGGTCCGTCAACGGCATCGACTTTTCCGTCTTCCGGACGAGGACGAGCCATTTCGAGGGACGCAGAGGTCCGATGCGGTGGGAGCATTGGGTTGCGATCCATCATGGCTATGCCTACCAGCTGGTGCTGTTCGCCGGCAACGACGACAAGGGGGCCCTCTCTGCCGAAGCGGAGGAGCTCGCGGCCCGGTTCGCTCCGGCCGATCCCGGTCACATCCTCACGACGACGGGAATCAGGGTGGAGCCCTACAGCAATCCCGCGGAGGGGGTGGCCGTGGATCTCTCGTCCGAAGGCTGGGTGGAATACGCCGACCGGGAGGAGGACTATCCGGAATCCAGCTTTGCTGCGTCGTCCGGAATGAAGTCCACGGGCGTCGTCTCCGTCCATCTTGGGGAGCTCGATCCCGGTATCGACGAGCTGGCCAGCGGGTTCCTCGCGGCGAGCTTCGATTTTCTCCATCCCGAAAAGACCGAAGGGCGGAGGGAAGTCGGGCAGGGGGCCGCATCCGGCATCGAAACGACCGCCCGGCGCGATGTGAACGGGGAGCCGTATTCCTATTGCTTCAGGGTGCTGCGGCATGGTGCTCATGCGTGGTTTCTGGCGGCCTGGGGCAAGGGGGAGATCCTGGACGAGCTTGGCACCGTGCTCGACCGGTATCGGATCGAAGCTCCCGTGGACGACGGTTCCGACAAGGAGGAGTCCAAGGCTTCGCTGGCGAAAAAGTCGCAAATGCTGAACCAGGCCGGTCTTGCCTACTACCGCCGCGAGAACCATCTGGCCGCGCTTCCTTTCTACGAGGAGGCGTTCCGTCGGAATCCTGAAAGCCCGATCTATTTCGACAATGTCGTCGATGCGCTCTTCCGTTCGGGGAGATACGACAAGGCCGTCGATGCGGTGCGCTCGCAAGGCGAGCTCGCGGCGGCCCGTCCTGTCCTGAGGACCTACGAGGGGGCGAGCCTGAGGGCATTGGAACGCCATGCCGAAGCCGCCGATGCCTATGCTCTCGCCTTCGCCGCCGGCTACGAGGATGAGGACGATCTGTTCAATTTCATCAACACCCTCGTCGAAATCGAACGGCAGGAGCAGGGGATCGAAGTGCTCGTCCGCTACCGCCGCGACCATCCCGGCGCATCGATGTCGGTGGAGCGGTGGCGGGCCTCGCTGCTCTCGCAGCTCGAACGCCACGAGGAGGCCATCGCGCTGCTGGAGGAGGTCCTGGAAACGAATCCCGCCAGCCTTCGGATCGCTTCGGACCTGGTCGGCAAGCGCATCGATGCCGGCCACTACAGCGAAGCCCTGGCCGATGTCGAGGCGCTTCTCGCCGGCGGCTCCCGGAATGCGGAGCTGCTCCTGCTGAAAGGCCGGGCCAAGCTGGGATTGGAATCCTACCGCGAGGCGAGGGCCGCTTTCGAGGAGGCGCGCAGCCTCTCTCCCGAGAACAGGGAGATCGGGAGCTACATCGAGCATACCTCCACCCTCCTCGGCAAGGGGGATGTCTCGTCCATCCGGAGATGGATCGAGCCTGTCGGCCTGCCAGCGGAGGTGTCGGACTTGGCGGACCGACTCGTCGGCGAGCATGCCGCGTCGTTGCCGACGGAATACGGAGCGGCATACGTGCAGCGTCTCGTCGGAGTCTTCCACGAGCCTGGAAAGCCGCGGAAGACCACTTCCCGAACGGTGGTGCGCATCACGGGGCCGGCGGGCCTCGACGACTTCTCCACCCTTCAGTTCCGCTTCGATCCCGCGGTCGAATCCGTTCATGTGAACGAGCTCGTCGTGACCGACCGCGATGGGGAGAGCGTGGGAGTCGGCGATGTCGACGACTACTTTCTCGTCGATGAGAACAGCGACGAGCTCGCCACCACCGAGAAGGTGGTCCATGTGCCGGTGCCGGGAATTGCCGTGGGGACGACCATCTCCTACACGGTGACCACCGAGAGCCACCATCCCGACAAGAAGTTCGAGTACGGCAGCACCGCCTTCGGCAGCTATTGTCCATCCGTCGGAAAGATCCACTACTTCCTGTCCGGAGCCGATCGCATCGCCACTCACAAGACGGCGGGGGTGGAAAGGATCGATTTCGACGGAGGGATCGCTTTCTATGCCGAGGCTCCTCCTGTGCTGCACAACGAGCCGATGCAGACATGGTTGCCGGATTTCCAGCCTTGGCTGGCCTATGCCGATTCGTCGTCGACATGGATGGAGGAGGCCCGTGCCTATCTGGAGCGCCTTGCTCCGGTCATGGGCGAGGATGGGGATCTGGTGAAGTCGAAGGCGGAGGAGATCGCCGCGGGCCTGCGTAGCGAGCAGGACAGGATCCGCGCCATTTCGGACTATGTCGCGGACACCCTGACCTACCAGGGAATCGAGTTCGGGCCACGTGGAAGGATTCCGGAGCGGTGCTCCACCATTCTGAGGAACCGCTACGGCGACTGCAAGGACCACTCCCTGCTGCTGGTCAAGCTGCTCCAGTCCGTGGGCATCGAGGCCCATCTCGCGCTTGTTTCCACCGAAGCGCCAATACGGGAGGAACTGGCATCGCTCGACCAGTTCAACCACATGATCGCCTACGTGCCCGGAGCCGGGGGCTCTCCATTCTTCGACACGACCGGCGACCGGTTCCCGTTCGGCGAGCTGGCGCCCCAGTACCTCCTGCATGAGAGGGCGCTCATCCTCGATCCGGCGAATGTCCGGTTCGAGACGGTTCTCCCAACCGAGGGGACGGTCTCCCGGATCGATTCGCAACGGGAAATCCAGTTGGATCCGAAGAACGCCGATGCGGTCCTCGTGAAGGAAAGCCTGCGTCTCACAGGATATCCAGCCGCATGGTTCCGAAGCAGTTTCGACAGATGGCGCGTCGCCGAGCATGTCCGGGAGATCGCAGGGCTGCTCCGGGACTATGGCTCGCCGGACGTCCGGAGCCTGACGGTGGAGGGGCTCGAGTCATCCAGAGGCTCCTTGGGCGTGGAGCTCCTCTATGCCGTCCCCAATTCCATCGTCCTGAGGGATGGAACCGCCAGCCTTTCCCCACCGGCGGTCTGGGAACGCTATTTCATCGAGCACCGCGACACGACGGAGCGCCGCAATCCTTTCGAGATCCTCGTTCCCACGGAGTTCACCAGCCGTGCCACCATCGTCATGCCGGATCGGAAGGCCGATGCCCGCACCGTCGGGGAATTTGCGCTCGATGCCTCCGATGACTTTTTCGACTGGTCGATCTCCGCGCGGCAGACCTCGCCCGACCAGGTGGAGGTCGTCTCCCGCAGCATCCGGAAGCCCGGCACGCACCCGAAGGAACGGTTCCGCGAGTTCGTGAGATCCGCCAATCGGGGGATCGAGACGTGGCGAAGGAGCCTCCTTTTCGCAGCGGCAGACGGTCAATCCCGGTGAGATCTTGCCCGAATGGGGCCGGTCGTTCGAGGCAAGGGGGACAGGGAGATCGGCCGGTCCATCACCCCGCCACCGGAATCGCGAGCCAGGCGGTCATCGTGCCGTCGGCGCAGCGGAGCCCGAGCCGCATGCCCATGTCTCCGGCGAGAACGGCGGCGGCAGTCAGGCCGATTCCGAAGTGGTCCGATCCCTTCGAGGTCTCGAAGGGAAGGAAGCATCTGGCCAAGGCCGCCTCGTCGAGGTCCGCGCTGCGGTTGCGCACGAAGAGGTCGACGGTGCCGCCGGGGCTCGCCTCGCCCGGAGGGAAGAGATCGACGGCGACATGGCCGCCAGGAAACGAGGCGGACGATTCCGCCGCGTTGCGGAGGAGGTGGAAATACAGCTCGCCGAGGCGGGTCGAGTCGGCGAGGACGGAGGGCAGGCTCCCGCGCGCCTCGAGGGCGAAGCCCGTCCCGCAGGTCGTGCAGATTTCCTCCGACTTGCCCTTCCAGTAGGCGAGCATGTCCGTGAGCCGCACGGGTGTCGGCTCGCAGTGGGCGCAGCCCGCCGCGCCGAGGATCTCCCGGTTCAGTTCCGTCGCGGCCTTCGACGAGGTCTGCATCTGCTCGGCGTTCTCGCGGACCTCGTCGTTGATCGAGTCGTCGTAGAGGATCAGGCTGGAGAAGCCCTGAATCACTCCCATGAGGTTGTTGTGCTTGTGGATGTAGCCTTTCAAGAAGAGCTCGTAGAAACGGCGTGTCGGGCTCCGATCCAGTCGGTAGTCGTCCGCAAAAACAAAGTCGGCCATGGTGGGAGAGGGGATCCTGCCGCGAGATTACGACGCGGAGATGCTTGGCACAACTTAATTAATCGCCGCAGGCCCGCCACCTGCGGCAGGCTCGACTTCTCCGGCGGTGGCGGGTATCGTTCCGGCCATGACGACTGCCGCCATGAGACGCTGCCTCCTTCCCGCCGGTCTCGCGCTTGCTGCGGGGATCGTCGGCTTTCTTCTCGGACGGGGATCGGTCCCGTCGACGGAGGCTGGCGGGGTCTCCCTCTCGCGTCCCCCGCTCATCGGGATCGCGAGCCTTTCCAGCGAGAGCTATGTGAAGGCGGTCGAGGCGGCGGGCGGCATCCCCGTGGTGCTGCCGAACACCGGAGGCAGTGCCGAGAGGGTACCCGGATACCTGGCCATGCTCGACGGGCTCCTCATGCCGGGCGGTGCGGACATCCCGCCTTCGGAATACGGCGAGGAGGCGCACGAGACCGTTCAGCTCCTCGACGACGACCGCTACCGCTTCGAGAAGGCCCTCGTCACCGCCTGGATCTCGGAGACCGGCAAGCCCCTCCTCGGCATCTGCCTCGGCAGCCAGTGGATCAATGTGGCGACGGGCGGCTCGCTCGTGCAGGACATCCCTTCGGAGCTGGGAGGAAACCACCGCGACACCACCCACCCCATCGAGATCGAGCCCGGTTCGCGTCTCGCCAGCATCCTCGGCGCGACCGAGCTGGAGGTGAACTCCCTTCACCATCAAGCCGCCAAGCGCATCGGGAACGGGCTGCGGATCGCCGCGAAGGCCCCCGACGGCGTGGTCGAGGCGACCGAGACCACCGATCCCGACCGCTTCCTCATCGGTGTGCAGTGGCATCCCGAGAAGATGATGCCGGACGATCCGGTCCAGGCGAAGCTGCTGAAGGCCTTCGTCGAGGCGGCGGCGTCCGGCTCGACGGCGGCTTCGGAG
Source organism: uncultured Akkermansia sp. (assembly GCA_964435425.1). Classification (GTDB taxonomy): domain Bacteria; phylum Verrucomicrobiota; class Verrucomicrobiia; order Verrucomicrobiales; family DEV007; genus Arctic95D-9. The sequence continues at coordinate 6,503 of CAYSZN010000098.1, forward strand.
CCGAGTCGGTGAAAGAGCAAATCCGAAATCCGAAATCCGAAGCTTGGTCCGACTGGTGCGGGATCGGCTGCATCGGAGTGATCCATGGCCAGAGCGGAGTGGGGCGGAATTCCTTTCCGCCTTTTCCAAGCCCGGCGAAGGGCGGAAAGAATTCCGCCCCACGGCACGAAGAAAAATCGAAACCCGAAGCCAGCCATTCGGATTTCGAGCTTCGGATTTTCCCCGGAGGGATCGTTTTCGCGTGATGCCTTCAAGGGAAGTTCAGTTTGAAATTTCAATAATTTTCAATATTATTCAGTTTTCCGAAATTATTTTTCAATGCACTCCGTTCCGCACACCATCCAGACCGACTTTCGGGAATGCGCTCCCGAGCCGGACCGTGGTCTGGGGCGTTGGTGGGCGGGGCTGGGACGGTGGATGCGGCGCGATCCCGACCGGCGCTGGGGGAGCCAACTCCTTCGCATCTCCAGCGACATGATCCTGATCTGCGACGAGTCGCTCGGCATCCAGCACCACAACCGGGCCTTCCTGAAAGGAGTGGGCCATGCGGCAGGCAACTTCCGGGGACGGAACCTGACCGAGTTCTTCCCTGCGGAGGAGGGAGGCGGTGTCTCCGAGGCGTTCGAGGAATGGCGAAGCGGCCATGCGGCGGGGATGCGGTTCCAGGCACCTCTGCTGACGACGAAAGGACCGCGGCGATGCGATTTCCGCGCGGTGCGGAGCCGCGATGGGAAGGGGGCGTTCGTCTACTACCTCGTGGCCCGCGAGATGGCCGATCCGCGGCGTCAGCGGCGCGACCATGCGGACGAGGACTGCGATCCGTTCTTCCGCGGCCTGCCGGTGGCGGCATGGAGGACCGACTCGCATCTTCGCATCACCCATGCCTACGGCAGCCTCTGGCCGGAGCTTGGGGTGGCGAGCGAGGATCTTCTCGGCGAATCCTTCGGACGGAGGCACGATTCCCTGCTGCCGGCCATCCTTCGCGGGATCGATTGCGGCGACGCGTCGGCGGGCATGAGCTTGCTGACCGAACTGGAGCGGGAGGGCGAGACTTTCCAGGCGGCGGTGGAACCGGTTTTCGACGCCTCCGGCGCGCTGGTGGGGACGGTCGGTCTTCTGCGCCGAACGGTGCGGAGGACGGTTGGAGGCCGGCACGGTTGCGACTTGGTGACGGACCACCGCTCCCGCCATCACGCGGCTCCCTCGGCGGTCTCGGTGTCCTTCGACTCCGTCGAAATGGAGCCTGCCGGAAGGAACGGACGGACCCCGTCCGTCTCCGTTCCCTGAGAGGATGGAAGGGGGCCGGAGGGTTTTCCGAACCATCGTCGATTCTGGCCACTCCCTTCTTTACGCCCTCTTTCCTGCTTCCCCAGTTCCCCGGAAACCGCGACAATGTCGATCATGTCCACCTTCGTCCCTTTCCGATTCGTTCTGGCCGCCTTGGCCGCCGTTGCGGTTCTTCCTGTCCGCGCCGAGGAGCCGCTCCTGCGCATCGCCCTCGACCGGCCCGAGGCGGTCTACGCGGTCGGGGAAAAGGTCGTCTTCACCATCCACAGCACCGCGCCCGCCGGGACGGAGATCGAATGGACGACGAGCCTCGACGGATTCCGCAATCTCGCGAGCGGCAAGGGCGCCTCGACCGACGGCGCTTCCACCACGGTCATGTCCTCCCTCGACCGTCCTGGGTTCCTCCTTCTCGTCGCCACGGCGAAGGGGGGCGACGGCAAGCCCTTCACGGCCCAGGCCGCGGCGGCCTTTTCTCCCGAGAAGATCGCGTCGAGCTTGGCCGTTCCGGACGACTTCGACGCCTTCTGGGCGGAGCAGCGGAAGCGCCTCGATGCCGTGCCGCTGAAGCCGACCCTGACACCCGTGCCCCTCGACGCTCCCGCCGACGCGGAGATCGAGGCCTTCGACGTCTCGGTGCCGGCGGAGGAGACCGGCCCGCCCGTGACAGGGTATCTCACCCTGCCGAAGGCTGCCGCGCCGAAATCGCTTCCCGCCGTCCTCTGGGTCCACGGCGCGGGGGTGCGCAGCTCCAGCCTGCCGGTGGCGCTCGGCGGCGCGCGCGACGGCTTCCTCTCCATGGACATCAACGCCCACGGCCTGCCCAACGGGAAGCCGGAGGACTTCTACAAGGGCATCGCGGCGGGCGATCTCAAGACCTACCGCACCGACGGCAACACGAGCCGCGACACGGTCTATTTCAGAGGGATGTTTGTCAGGCTGATGCGCGCCCTCGATTTCCTCGCAAGCCGTCCCGAGTGGAACGGCAAGACCCTCGCCGTGGTCGGTCACAGCCAGGGCGGCTACCAGGCCATCGTCGCAGGCGGCCTCGATCCCCGCGTCACCTTCATCGGTTCGGGCGTGCCGGCGGGCTGCGACCACACTGGGATGAAGGCCGACCGCATCAGCGGCTGGCCGAAGCTCGTCGCCCTCGAGTCCGACGGCTCGCCCAAGCCTGCCTCGCTGGAAGCGGGCCGCTACGTCGATGCCGTCAACTTCGCCACCCGCTACAAGGGCGAGTCCATTCTCAGCGTGGGCTTCATCGACCGCACCTGTCCCCCCACGAGCATCTACGCCGCCTACAATGTCCTGCCCGCTCCGAAACACATGGTGGTCCGTCCCGCGATGGGTCACGCTGGCCCCGCGGACATCAAGGACGAATTCCGCAAGGCCTTGCTGAAGCATGCCGGGATCGCCGCGCCGGTGGCGCGGTGAAGTGTTTTAGTTTTCAGTGTTCAGCCATGAT
>CAYSZN010000099.1:0-9115 GCA_964435425.1 uncultured Akkermansia sp.
AGAATCCCCGCTTCGCCGAGCTCTGCGAGAGCTGCAACGTGAAGTTCATCGGTCCCTCCGCCCAGGTCATCACGATGATGGGCGACAAGAACCAGGCGCGCGCCACCGCGACCAAATACGGCGTGCCCGTCACCCCCGGCTCCGACGGCATCGTCGAGACCGAGGCCGAGGCCCTGAAGGTGGCGGAGACGATCGGCTTTCCCGTGATGATCAAGGCCACCGCCGGCGGTGGCGGCCGCGGGATGCGCCCGGCGCTGAACAAGGCCAGCTTCGTCACCGCCTTCCACGCCGCCCGCACCGAGGCCCAGGCCTGCTTCGGCTGTCCCGACGTCTACATCGAGCGCCTCGTGCAGAATCCGCACCACGTCGAGTTCCAGATCGTGGCGGACAGCCACGGCAACGTCAAGGAGCTCGGCGAGCGCGACTGCTCCATGCAGCGCCGCAACCAGAAGATCATCGAGGAGACCCCCTCGCCGCTCCTTTCGCCCGAGCTGCGCCGCCGCATGGCCGAGGCCTCCGAGTCGCTCGTGAAGAACATCGGCTACGAGAACTGCGGCACCATCGAGTATCTCGTCGACGACCAGGAGAACTTCTACTTCATGGAGATGAACACCCGCATCCAGGTGGAGCATCCCATCACCGAGGAGGTGCGCGGCTGCGACCTCATCAAGGAGCAGATCCGCGTCGCCGCAGGCGAGCCGCTCTCCCGCCACGTCGTGGACAGCGTGCCGCGCGGCCATTCCATCGAGTGCCGCATCAACGCCGAGGATCCCTACAACAACTTCGCCCCCAGCCCCGGCAAGATCAATCTCTTCTACGCTCCCGGCGGCCGCGGCGTGCGCGTCGACACCCACGTCTACAGCGGCTACGAAGTGCCGCCGAACTACGACTCGATGATCGCGAAGCTCATCGTCACCGGTGCGACCCGCGAGATCGCCATCGCCCGGATGCTGCGCTCGCTGAAGGAGTTCGTGGTGCGTGGGATCAAGACGACGATTCCCTTCCAGGCCTCCATCCTCGAGCACAGCGCCTTCCTGAACGGCGACTACAACATCGGCTGGGTCGAGAGCTTCCTCGCCTCGCAGCCGACTCCGCCCGAGCTGCCCTATTTCATGAGGGAGGATTGAGCGGGGCGTTGTTCCGGCTCAGCCCCCCACATCCTCGAAGGCAGCTTCGACCAGCAAGGCGGCGAGCGTCTGGGTGGCTTCGTCGAGGGCTGCGTTGGCCGACTTTAGGGCCTTGGCGTCGTGGGCCTCGTCGGCGAGGGCGGTCCGCACCTGGGCGGCGGCGGCGGCGATGAGAGTTCGCTCCTCGTCGGAAAGCCGTCCGCCGATGGCGTCGAGCGCGGCCTCGACCGCCGGGAGCAGCTCCTCGCTCTTCAGCTTCGCCTCGGTCCAGACCCGCTCGTTCATGTCCTCGAAGGCGAAGTCGATGGATTCGCCGATCATGCGCTCGACCGCCTCGTCCTCGACATCGACGGCGGCGTCGCGGATTTCCAGAACGTGGTCCTCGCCGGTCGCGGTGTCGCGGGCGAGCACTTCGAGGAGCCCGTCGCGGTTGATGGAGAACTGCACCCCGACCCGCGCGCTGCCCTTCGGTCCGGGGGAGAAGGGAACCACGACCTCGCCGAGGAGCCAGTTGTCCTTCGCCAGCTCGCGTTCCCCCTGGAGAACGCGGATGGCCATGGACTCCTGCCCGTCCACGGCATTGGTGAAGAGCTCGCCCGCCTTCACCGGAATGGTCGAATTGCGTGGAATGATCACGTTCATGAGCCCGCCGAAGGTCTCGATGCCGAGGGAGAGCGGCGTCACATCGACGAGCAGGATCTGGCGCACACGGCCGCAGAGCATGCCCGCCTGGATCGCCGCCCCGAGGGCGACGGCCTCGTCGGGATGCTGGGAGAGGTCGGGATCGAGGCCGAACCACTCGCGCAGCGATTCCCTCACTAGCGGGATGCGCGTGCTGCCGCCGACGAGGATGAGCCGCTCGACCGATGCCGCGCCCTTTTCCGCCGCTTCGGCGAAGGCGCGACGGCAGATCGGCGCGGTGCGGTCGAGGATGGGACGGGCGAGCCGCTCGAAGCGCTCCCGCGTCACCTTGATCTCGTAGCTTTTCCCGTCGCGGAAGAAGGGCAGCCGGACCGCGACCGTCTCCTCCGTGCTGAGCGCTTCCTTTGCCTCGCGCGCGCGGACGCGGAGAATCGCCGTCTCGGACTCCGAGAGGACTCCCAATCCGAGCGATTCGGCGAGATGGCGGGCGAGGGCGAGGTCGAGGTCGTCGCCGCCGAGCCGTGTGTCGCCGGCGGTGGCGACGACCTCGAAGAGACCTTCCCGCATCCGCAGCACCGAAAGGTCGAAGGTGCCGCCGCCGAGATCGTAGACCGCGACCGAGACGTCCTCGCCGAGCCGGTCAAGGCCGTAGGCGAGCGCGGCGGCGGTAGGCTCGTTGAGGATACGCTCGACCGAGAGGCCCGCCAGCTCCGCCGCCTTCCGCGTCGCCTCGCGCTGGGAATGGTTGAAGTAGGCGGGAACGGTGACCACGGCACGACGCACGGGCTGTTCGAGCGCCTGCTCGGCTGTCTCGCGGAGTCGCCCGAGAACGAGGGCCGAGACCTCTTCGGGGGAGACGAGGGTTTCGCCATCGAGCTGGACGAGCGTTTCGCCGCGGCTGCCGGCGACGAGGCGGTAGGATGTCGTCTCCAGCTCCTCGGTCGTGAGATCCGCGAAAGGCCTTCCCATGAAGCGCTTGATCGACGCCACGGTCCGCTCCGGCGCGAGGGCGCGGGCGCGCATCGCTCCAGTGCCGACGAGAGGCGCTTGCCCGGCCGGCCAGGTGACGCACGAGGGCAGGAGACGCTCGCCCGCCGCATCGGCGAGGACGATGGGAAAGCCCGAGTCCACCACGCCGACGAGCGAATGCGTCGTTCCGAGATCGATCCCGATGATGAGGTCGTCGTCCATGTCGTGAGGAGGATGGCGTCAGGTCGCGAGGAGAGCAAGGAGGCGCTCGCGGCATTGCGCCTCCCAGCGCTTGAGAAACTTCAACTGTCCCAGTGCCCGTCTCGCCTCGCTGTAGCTCCCCTCGGTCGCGGCGGCCTCGAAGTCGGCGAAGCGGTCGGTCAGCGCCGTCTTGAGCGGCAGGATCTCCTGCAGGAGCCCCTGCACGGCGAGCTGCGCGGCGACGCACTCCTTCGCGAGGACGGCCCGCGCCAATGCCGTGGTCGCCTTGCGATGGCGGGCGAGCAGCGCGTCGGTCGAGGCGAGGACGGGACCGATTCTGGCGAACAGATCCATCAGCTCGGTCGCGATGCCCCGTTCGGGAGCCGCCTCGGGATCCTTCGCCTCCAGCCACACGCCGAGACGCGCCACAGGATCGGAGAGCAGGATGCGGGCCGAGTGGATTTCCGACGCCTCCGCTTCATCCGCGCCGCCCGTTTCGCGGACACGCTGTCTCCAGGCGTCCTCGACCGTCGAGGGATCGAGGAGGAGCGATTCCGGCAGACCGAGGAGGGCAAAGGGATTCGTCATTCACGCACGCTGGCGGGAAGGCGCTCCCTCACTTCTTCGCACCACCGCCACCCCCTCCTCCGCCGGAACTGCGGCGCGGCGTGGGATTCGGCTTGGCGCGCTTCTTCGGCTGGCCGGGTCGGGCCATGCTGCGCGGGGAGCTGCGCCTGCCGGGATTGTTCGGGCGGGGGCTGCGGGCGTCGACGCGGTAGACAATGCGGGCTTTCTCCGTGTCATAGGGCGACATTTCGATCTTCACCCGGTCGCCTGCGACGAGGCGGATGAAGCGCTTGCGCATTTTCCCGGAGATATGGGCGAGAACGAGGTGGCCATTGTCCAGCTCCACCCGGAACATGGTGCCGGGGAGGACCGTGTGGATGCTTCCTTCAAGTTCTACGGTGTCGTCGTTCTGCATAAGCGCTGGGAAAGCCGCACTATTGCGCAATTCTCAGAATTTAGAAGCGTTTTCTTTTTCCGTTCCTTGCTGGGGCTCAATCGCGGTCCGGTTGCAGGTCCCGGAGGAGTTCGCCGAGATCGGTTCCGTCCGCCGTCCGGTCCGCTTCTTCCGCCGCCCGCGCGGGAGCGAGGATGTCCTTTTCCATATCCAAGCTCCGTCCGAAGACTTCGCGGAACAGGTCGATCGCGTTCAGGTGGAAGGCGTTCACGGAACCATCGTGGGGAATGCGGAGATCGGGCTCGCACAAGCGCAGATCCTCGAGCACATCCTCCTCGTCGGGGCGGTTGTCGCACAGCTCCCGCACCCTGAAAAAGGCCTGCCGGTCCTTCGGGACCAGACCGGCCTGGCCTTCGTGGCGGGATCGATGCAGTTTCGCGAGCAGCACGTCGCGGACATGCGGGACGATCACGGCGATTCCGTGCCGCGTTCCGGTCCAGGCCCGCTGCTGATAGTGCGGCGTGGTCCGGAAGAGCTGGGGAGGGCAGATCTGGATGCCGTAGCGGAGTCGGACGGAGCCCGAGCGGCCGAGCCCCGCCCGGCCCGCGATCTTGCGCAAGGTTTCGCCTCCCGTCACCGCCATCAGATCGACGTCGGCGCTGGTGAAATGCTCGTCGAGGCACAGTTGGATCGCGGCCGATCCGAAGAGAGTCAGGGGAGGAGCGTAGTCCGGCAGAGTCTCCGAGACGAGGGAGAAAAAGGAGTCCAGCAGGCGCCCGGCCACCGTGTCCCAGCGGGGTTGCGGGGTTGCCCAGCTCATCTGGAGAGATGGGGCGGTCGTTTCAGCCAGGCGAGGGCCTGCTGTACGAGGCGCTCCTCCACTCCGGGGGAGCGCGCCAACGACCTTGCCAGATCGCACCATTTCCGCCGACGCCGGAGATGGGTGCTCGCGAGCACCCTCGCGACGAGCCGGGCGAGCCGGTAGTAGGCATCGGGCGAGGATCGCTCCGCGCTGCGGAGAAGGCGCTCCGCAAGGGCGGAGGGCGGATCGGCGGTGTCCCTCGTCATGTCGGCAGGATACTCTCCGGCTAGTGCCGCCGCAAGTTCCGGCTTCGGAGGGGCTAGAGACACGCGGCGCGGAGGCCCCCGCCTCAATAGCTCCGCCGCATGTGGCTCGGGAGGATGTTCAGCTCCTCGCGGTATTTCGCCACGGTGCGGCGGGCGATCTTGATGCCTTTCTTCTCCAGATCCTCGACGAGGCGCTGGTCGCTGAGCGGCTTCTTCGGATTCTCGGCCGCGATCATCTCGGCGAGGGTCCGCTTCACGCTGGTGTTGCTGAGAGTCTCGCCGTCCTCCGTCTCGTAGCCGGTGGTGAAGAAATACTTCATCTCGAAGACCCCGTGGGGCGTGGCCATGTACTTCCCCGAGACGGCGCGGCTCACGGTGGTCTCGTGGACGCCGACCTTCTCCGCGATCTGGGCCATGTTCATCGGCTTCAGGCGCGAGGGCCCGTGGGCGAGGAAGGCTTCCTGCCGCGCCACGATCTCGGAGGCGATGGCCTGGATCGTCTGCTGGCGCTGGTGGATGCTCTTGATGAGGAACTTCCCCGCCCGGATCTTCTCGCGGATGTAGGCTTTCGCCTCGCGGCCGTTGCCGGTCGCCATCAGGTCCTTGTAGGCATTGCTGATGCGCAGGCGGGGAATCTGCTCGTTGTTCATCGTCACGATCCATTCCCCACCGACGGATTCGACAGTCACGTCGGGGGTGACGTAGGTGTTCGTGTCTCCTCCGAAGCGGCTCCCGGGGCGCGGATCGAGGGTGGCGATGAACTCCGCCGCCCGCGTGATCTGCTCGGGTGCGACGCTGAGCTTCTTCGCGATCTGCGGATAGCGCTTCCTCGCGAGATCGTCGAGATGGTGGTCGACGATGCGGTATTCGAGGCTGTGGTGCTTCCCGAGCCGCTCCAACTGGATGAGGAGGCAGTCGCGCAGGTCGACCGCGCCGATCCCCACTGGGTCGAAGCTCTGGACCAGGGCCTTTGCCTCCTCGAGCTCCGGCATGGGGATGCCGAGGTCGAAGCAGAGATCCTCGAGGGAGACCTGGAGGAAGCCGTTCTCGCCGATGTTGCCGACCAGCATCGTCGCGATCTCGCGGATGCGCGGAGAAACGTCGGCGAAGCCGAGCTGGTTGAGAAGATGGTCCTGCAGGGTGATGGGTTCGACGATCGAGTCCATCACGAACTGATGCCTTTCGTCCGCATCGTCGCGCTTCGGCGAGGAAAGCCGCGACTGGGCCATGTATTCGCGCCACTCCTCGTCGAGCTGGGAAAGTTCGGCGAACTCCCGGTCGAACTCGTCCTCCTCCGCTCCACTCGCCTCTTCCAGGGAGATGTCGGTGGACTCCTCCTCGAGTGTCGGATTCTGCACCAGCTCCTGCTGGACAAGCTGGTGCAGCTCCAAGGTCGGAGCCTGCAGCAGCTGCAGACTCTGCTGCATCTGGGGCGCGATCGTCTGCTGTTGCAGCAACGACTGGGATTGATCGAACCGCTGTTCGGGCATTTTAAGGGGTCTCCGGCGGAGATTTCCGCAGCATAGCATGAATCGAACCAATCGATAAGACAAGATGCAAAATTGTTGCTCGCCCCTCCACGAGGCAGCGGTCGTGCCATGGATCGTTGACAAAAGGCGACATTAAAAATCTTGCAGAATGCGATAATTTAAAAATTTGATTATTATGGATTTTATAATAAATTCCCTCTGTTGACCGTATTCCTTTTGGAACAAGCCGTCATGCTCCGCCGTCCCGCCATCCACTTCCTCGTCCTTCTTCTGCCCTTCCTGGCCGGGGCACAGGAGCCGCGCGTCCGCGCCGTGCCGGTGGGCGAGCGCCCTTCGGACTACTGGGTGGATCTCGAGGACGTCCCCCGCGTTTCGGCCGTGCCGGTGAAGGAGCGCCGGATCACGCCGGTGAAGACGCCCGCCTGGCAGACCCGCTACACCCTCGGTCCTGGCGACACGCTGAACTTCTCCATCTACGACCGGGCCGACCTCGCCCGCGAGAGCGTGCAGATCGCTCCGGACGGCACCGTCAGCTATCTGCAGGCCGTCGCCGTGCGCGCCCAGGGCCTGACGCTGGACCAGTTGCGCGCCCGGCTCGAGGAGGAGCTTTCGAAGTATCAGAAGAACGTCAAGGTCATCGTTACGCCCTCGGCCGTGGCGAGCAAGGAGTTCTCCATCATCGGGCGCGTCAAGAAGCCCGGCAGCTACACCCTCGACCGACCCACCTCCGTGCTCGAGGCCATCGCCCTCGCCGAGGGCATCCAGGTCGGCACGGTGAACAGCTCGGCCTTCGAGCTTGCCGACTTCGAGCGCTCCTTCGTTGCTCGAAAAGGGAAGAAGCTGAATGTCGACCTCGCCCGGCTCTACTACGAAGGCGACTTCAGCCAGAACGCCTACCTCGAGCCGGACGACTACCTCTACATGGCCTCCAGCCTCGAGAACGAGATCTATGTCCTCGGCGAAGTCCGCGATGCCGGCCGCCGCAAGATGCCGGTGAAGCTCACGCTCGCGCGCGCCATCGCCGAGGCGGGAGGCTTCACCGACGCGGCCTACCAGATGAAGGTCCTCCTCATCCGCGGCAGCATCCACCAGCCCGTCACCCAGATCGTGAACGTGAAGGACATCCTGCAAGGGCGCATCGCCGACATCCCGCTGGAGAACCGGGACATCGTCTTCGTCAACAAGCGGCCCTTCGAGCTCGCCGAACGCGTTCTCGACACCGCCATCGTCACCTTCATGCAGACTGTCACGGCAGAGGCCATGAACCAGAGCTACAACCCCATTCTCCTCGGCGAATGAGCTTCTGGCCCTCCCATCTCCTGCGCCTCGCCGCTGCTTCGGCGACCGCCCTCCTCCTGCCTTCGTGCATCCACTGGAAGCCCGCCGACCGCGAATTCCGCACCTCTCCCGAATTCTCCTCCTACGACGCGGCCTTCGACGCGGGAGCGTCCGGGATGACCGCCGAGGAGGCGCTGAAGCGCATCCCGAAGGAGCCGAAGTTCGAGAGGCTCAAGCTCAGCCGCAGCCTCGACCGCTCCCTCCTTCAGGCCCCGGGCGGCGCCTACCGCATCGGTCCAGGCGACGAGCTCGACATCGAGGTCGCCGAGATGAGGGACACCCGCGCCCGCACCAAGGTGATGCCCGACGGCATGCTCTACTACGACGTCGCCCCCGGCATCGACGCGAAGGGCAGGACCATCGCCGAGATCTCCACCTTGCTCTCCAAGGCGCTCGAAAGCGACTACGTCAATCCCGTCGTCACCGTGAACGTGGCCAAGGCCGACAGCCAGCGCTTCTGGATGCTGGGGCAGGTGCAGCGCCCCGGAGCCTATCCCATCGCGAAGCCGACCACCCTCATCGCCGCCCTTTCCGCCGGCGGCGGGCTCCTCAACAACAGCGAAGCCGGCGAGGTCGCCAATCCCGAGGCCGCCGACCTCGAGCGGGCCATCCTCATCCGCAACGGCGACCTCGTGCCCGTCGACTTCGAGCGGCTCGTCCGCCAGGGCGACATGTCGCAGAACGTCTACGTGCGCGGCGGCGACTACATCTTCGTGCCCTCGCTCACCCCGCGGTCCTTCTACGTCCTCGGCCACGTCGTGAAGCCGGGACCCGTCTACTTCGAGCGCGGCGCCACCCTCGTCTCGGCCGTCGCCGCCGCGGGCGGCCCCCAGCCCGACGCCATCGTCACCAAGGCGCTCATCCTCCGCGGAGGCACCCTCCGTCCCCAGGTCGCAGTGGTGAACCTGAGAGCCGTCATGCGCGGACAGGAGCCCGACCTGAAGCTGGAAGGCGGCGACATCGTCTGGGTTCCGCGCAGCCCCTGGACGAAGCTCGAGAAATACGTCGAGGCCGTCCTCGTCACTGCCGCCCAGGCCGTCGCCGTGCAGGAGGGCCTCGGCGTCCTCGGTGCCACCGGATCGGCCGGCGTCACGATCACGGCAGGTGGGAACTGAATCTGATTTAGGAGTCCGCAGCTTGCCCTCCTAGGCCGGTCTTTCAGCGACAACGCATTGATATCGACTGCCGCGTCCTCCACCGAAAGGCATGGGCTGGAAGCACCATGCTACGGATCGCGATCCATCGATCGCCTCGATATCGACGGACTGCTAACCCTTCGCCGACGCCTTGCGCAGCTTGTCGAGGATGGCCCGGCCGAT
>CAYSZN010000100.1:0-9083 GCA_964435425.1 uncultured Akkermansia sp.
CAAAATAAACAAGAACACACAAAAAAGCCCTGCGATAAAATATATGATCTCTCGAACCTATACAAACATAACCAGGCCTAAATTCTTTAGCTTCCATGAGTCAGGAGCCGAGTATCGCGACAGCGCAATCTTCACTCTGACTCAGGGTACTTGAGAACTTGTTCAACAAGCTCCCCATTCGAATCCAAATGAAAGCCAGCAATACAAACCTCAGGCACACCTAACGCAGACTCGTTCATAGCCGAAGCATCAGAACTCACATTAATGTCAAACCTAAACGAATAGTACTCTGGAGAGTCAAGTTTCCTTTGGCGCATCTCTTTAATTGATGGGCGGTAATCTATCGACGACATAGACAAAACTACTTCCATGCCACGAAAATGAAAAACCCTATTTAGCCCATAGTATTCGTGATCTTCGCAACCGTCCCCCCAGCCAGTTCTAAAGGTGGCTCTCGTAAGCCTCCCATTCCAGCCCCCCCCAGGAATGAACAAATCAATAACATCCTCATACTCTGGTATTATCTTGCACTGAAAAAAACCTTGATAATCACCAGTACGAGGATAGTTCTTATCAAGATCCCCTCTGTGGCACTCCACCGTATATAGAGACATTCCCTCGACAGATAGTATGTCCATTTTCACATGAGGAGATTCATTGCTCACAAGAAATGACGCTGAGATCTTTGAAACCTCTGGCCAATGCAGTTCTTTTCCAGGGTCAGAAAAAACCAAACTTGCCCGCAACAATAGGAAAATAAAAAAAATCAACCTCATTTCTACTCTACCTTGGGCTTGGTGCCGCAAGGGCAGCCATATTGATCAGGAAGGCTTATCTCTATAGGTTGAAAACCCAAGTCTCTAGGTATTCCTGGTAACTCAATAAGAAGAGGGACCACACCGCCACTTTTTGCGGTCTCCCTTGCTATCAACCACTTCTGGAGCTCTTCCATTTTTTTCAAACCCAGCCTTGTTCGGAGTGCTGCATCATCCATCAGAGCCCCAAGTACCACCCCATGCCATAATCCAATCTTTTTTATATAGCGCACACCCACATTTTTTAGATACTCATATTTGGCTGCCATAAATAATCCAGAACAACAGAATAATAACCAACACCTCAAACCCGGACACCCAAGAGTACCGCTTATAACGAACACGCCCTGTACTAACAAATGCGACCAAAGAAACAAAAAAAGATAATGGCGCGCCTACAAAAAACAAACACACCACTGCCACTCTGAAATCTCTACCAAGACCCAGCAGACCCAAAACATCAGTCAAGATGTAAATACCAGCCACTAGTACAGCGAGAATAAATACGACATCCACCAAAAACTCAAGCACTTCCTTCACTAATTCCCACCTACGCTCCATAGAAAGGCGGTTCCACATATAGAAACCTATTAACTAGCACCTCACCACCAAGAAACATCACATATCCCAACCCCTGCACTTATATGTCAATCTCTAACCTTACAGGGTCGAGCCCAAATGACCACTTGACTATAACATCAGCCGATTACAATACGCACCAGGCATCAACAAGCCGCACCTAGAAATACTTGGAAAAATGAAATAACACAACTACAAAAATTCGAAAAATAAAATCATATCCAGCACAAAAAAAACACTCAAAATCATTGCAAGCAGGCACAGCACCGAGGTTATGATACTTACTGCAAGCCCATTGCTTATACCAACCTTAACCAGCATTGAAGGCATAATAAAAGCAATACCAATCATTACTATAAAAGCGACTATTAGAGGAGGCGTACTCATTGATCCCCTCTCACATCGTAGTACTCCATGCTTAACAAGCTACCTGAGATTGAAAACTGCCTCCAGTAGTCAGCTCATTGCTGTAGCACACTTCCCGCAGCACGGACAATAAGGCATGGTCCCTTCACCACTTAAAGACTTATTAGCATTAATCACAAACTACGGAGCAGACAGTTAAAATTACCGATACTCGACAAGCAATCCCTTGAGGTGTAAACCTAGCAGGTAGAAATCGGAGCAGCGCGCACCTATCAAGCCAACGCTATCAAGGGCATTTCTTGTTACTGGCAAACCAGCTTACTGAGAAAATGTACCCTGGAAGGTGGGTTCGCGAAGTAATTTCAGCCCTATACTTCCCCTTACAATACACCTTCCCTTGTAGTCCATATTTTTTCATCTCCCTCCAGCCATTATCAAGAAGCTGCTCGTCATAATGCTTTATCACATCGATACTGGTCATATTACTATCAAAACTTTGCTGAACCACAGCCGAACCTAGCTTATAAGCTACGCGCCTATCACCTGTTGGCCTGACATAAGCAGGAGGAGAAACCTCCAAATACTCTTTCTCGACTGCCTTTCCATCTGCGACCCCTTCAGTTTTTGGGGCCTTAACTATCACCCACATGACCGCTAAAAATACTAGAACAGCAATACTCACCTGCCCTATCTTTATAAACTGGCCATTACTCATCAAAACCCCATATCTTCCATGTGTTTGACCCTGGCGTTACTCCAGCCCCCCCTCCAATACCTGCCCCTACATTAACAGCAGTTCCGGCAGAATTTGCTACAACCTCTCCACCAAAAATATCATAAAAACCTCCAGACAACCCCCACCCTTCAAGAAAGTTATTTAACTCACTCTTGCTCGGAGTAGGTTCATTAGAACACAACAAGAATCCAGCTGAAACATTTCCTCCTACAGAGCTTGCAGGGTAACTACGTGAGCCCCAGCGCTTGCTAGAATGTCCCCGTATCGGGTGTATGTTATTGATTCTGATGCAACATATATATCCATTTGAGCAGAAACGTATTCCGGAGCATATGGACCAGTCCAAGTAATAGCATTTTTATTTTTCCATTGTTGTTGAAATTGAATTTGCCGCCTGAGCCTTTGAATACTGCCCGACTTGCGGGTGCCGGGCTTCTAGCTGACCATGTCCAGCAGGCAGCCCATCACGTCGCGCTGGTAGCCTGCGTATCGTAGCCATAGTCGATGCGGCGCCCGTCAAGCCCTGTTCGCGATCGAGCTGAGTCCAACTCTGCGTTATTGGTAGTAAGGAAGGCCCAGCTTTATCCCAATGCTCGATGGCGCCCACATTCCTGCGTAGTGTTTTCAGATGACACCATTAGGCCTCTATTTAATCCTCTGAAAGACCTGTGGGTTTGTATCTTGGGATAATTTATTGACGCTCGAACTAAGCACGAGATGGTAGCTAATCGATGTAGTAACGAGCCGGATTGAGACTTTATCCTGTAGGTTTCAGTAACCCCTCCCTCTCATAAAACTACAAATTGACTACCCCCATACCCCCAAAACAACGGACGTCATAGCAAAAACAACAGTCAACAGAATAGTTAAAGTGACTGCACCTATAAAAATAATCAGGGCGAGCCGAGAGGAGCGCAATTTTATTTTCTTCCGATAGGTCATAAACCCATAAAAATATAGCGGAATAAAGGCAACCAAAAAAATAGCTAATACCCCCCCCATAAAGTTAATTATGTGGCCAGAGGCGACAAAAATAGTTTCCATAGCTGCGTTCATTTTTCTCTCCCGGCCACTCAGAATTTATCTATAATCGTCTGACCAACAGGGTACCAGCCATATCATGGGCATGGGGCGTCAAAAAACACATCAGAAATCAATGTATTATAAAACAAAAAAGCCGACCACAAGCCGGCCTTTTCATTGGCTGTGGAATTTTCCAGCGTCTACGACACCTGGATAAATAGGGTTCTCAGCCCCGCGTACGACCTCCTGCCCTGCACGACAACTGCTCAAGCTCCTGTACTGAGACCAATGAACCCCAAGGCTATCCATAACGCAACCCCCAAAAAGCACAAAGGCATATCCCAAATTGATTTGATTGATATTGATACAACCATCACGAGGGCCGACAAAATCAAACCAGCGCAATATAAAACCCTCAGCAGCCAATCAAATGGATATGAAACCCCCATAAAAACTCCGAATGTCAATGCAAAAAAAGGGCTTACCACTGAAAAAACAAAGTCTCCGCTCATAATAAAAATCAATATGAAAAACAGAAAAAACACAACACCCAACATTTGCAGAAAACGTTTCTTAGTCATGTAGTTATAGTCCCCAAAAACCCACCACAGCTATCAACTACAATGCGGACTCTTAATCAAGAGCATAATTATCTTGAAGATCAATCAGTGAATCTATTCATCATTTATAGGGCCTTCTCTTTAACTTGATCGAGTTTATAGCGGGCAGAGTCTCTTAGAGCAGAACCACCAGCCTGTCTAAATGTGCTTCTGTTGTTTGCTCAAGCCTGATTCATCAGGCCCAGAATACAAGCCAACTGCAGAAAACAAGCACGCAAGGGTCAGTACCGCGCCAGCATAATCCAGAGGAAAAAGTTCTTTCTCAAAGTCATAATGGCGAGAATGGCTGATGCAACGCCTGCGAAAAAGTCAAATAGCTGAGCTGCGTTGTACTCAACGTATCGCCATAAGAACGACACACCAATTAAAATATACATCGCAGACATGACTGTCCTGAATATCACTGGCATCTGCACGACACTCTGAACATCTCCTTGTGACTTTATATATCCCACACTATCTTCATTCTCTACCTTGGCACTCGGCTGGAACAGCCGTCGTAGAACCGCCAATGCAACGCCATGTCAATCGTCCGCCTTGCAATGTAGGGACCAGGATAATCACTTGGCCATCACTCCCGCCACGTAGAATGATCGTGCCGGTGCTGCTGATCTCGAATAAATCAGTGCCCACTATAGATAGGGTTCCGCTATCAATTCCAATAGCCGCATCGTGGAGCGTCCGATTTCTCATGGCCGACTCCTCAATAATGGCTTGGACAGGTTTAACCTGTGCAAGCCATGAGTTCGTTTCTGATCGTGCACGGTAATCAGAATAAAGCGGAGTCAACACGGCAGCGGTGAGCAAAAGCAGCAAAGCTCCCGCCATGCCTATAAAGAAGCATTTCATAGTTATCTCCTAAGCAACTAGGCCTAGGTGGCAGGTTGTTCGGCCCACGCATACCGCTCAAAGCCGCCCTGAGCATACACGGCATGGCTGTCCCACAGAGAACTGTTTAGCTCGTGAGTCGAAGTCTTTTATAAAGAGCGCGAGATATAGTACGAATTAGCCAGGCACACAATAAACCTAGAGTCATTGCCGAAAAAAGGTGTCCCGGACTAATAGTCGTTGAACTCAGTGGTTCAATATTTTTTTCTGTGGCTATGTACTTGACGCTAACTTTATTCCCTTCAGTCTTGGTTGCAGATATTAGCTGTCTGCCGTCATCACCTGCAGTCACCTCATAGGACCAACCTTCGGATGAGCCTTGGCTTTCAAGCATGATAAAGGTTGCATCCAAGTGCTTGCTCAGAAACGCTTGAAGATCAGCGAGCAGCACAGGAGTAACCTCATTATTCTTAGAGGGGACTCTGACCATTATCTCGAACAGATCACTTGGCTGATCGCCACTTGCGATGTCTCTGGCGCATCCGCTATGTTTACATGCCACCTTTAAAGTGGAATATCCACCTACAGAAAAACTAACGAAATAGAACCATTTAGATGCCATGCAGAAAATCAAAGCGCCTATATATCTTTTCATTTAAAATACTAGCAATAGCACAATCTTGGATTTAGCAATGAAAAGCTCAGCAATTGATGGATGAAAAACCATATATTTATGTCTTTGGCTTCCGTACCGTCTATTCTTTTTCTGACCCATTTATCGGGAAAATCCTTATATAGTATTGTTCCATCCAAGATAATCAGCCTTGATCCCAAGACACACAAGCTAGCCCGTTCGTCTACCTGAGATTTATAAGACCTCAGTTCTCTAAGTGACTCAGGATATTTTCCGGCTCCATTTTTATATGTTCCTGCCTGTTCAACTATTTCATTGGCAGCACTTGCTGAAAGCCAATTAAAAATAATGCCCGAAGCAGATATGGCAATCATCCAAATCGAGCAGGTGTACAAATACTTAGCAGCACTTTTAAACCACGTTTCTCCGCAGCTTTTTTCAGGAATTGATTTTTTGTGATGGCCCCAGCGGCCTCATAATTTTCATAAAGACAGAAAGGTGACTCACACCCTCCTGCCGTTTCAAAAAGCATCATTCCCCGAGTGATTTCTCAGTTCGCTGCAGTTCTTTCTTAACCTCCTCAAGGTCAAGATTCATAAAATGCTCGCCGAGTTTCTTTCTTAGTGCGCGATCAGGAAAGATATCGGCCTTATAAATTTCATTACAGACACTATCAAAAAGCGCCTGATCCAATCTGGCATTTTTCTTTATCTTGAACCACCTGGGCTTATTGAAAGGCCAATAAACATACCCTTCAGCAAGAGCTGATACATTACTTGATTCCTGCTCAACTGAACAGCACGCGAAATATGCGACATCAGGCTCTATAAATCTACATTCTTTTCCACTCTTGAAAATACTCTCAACTCTATTTCCAGGCCCAGCCTCCAAAAAAGAAGGAAGCCCTACATCGGTTTTATTATCTTTAGTATCAAGCACCAGCTCAGGGTAATTACTTAAATGCCCAATATTCAGCCGACTTCCATCATAGTAAGAAAGAACACTCAAACCACGTTCATAATAGACCATCCCAGGCGCTCTATCATGAAAGCTACCATCGAAATCTGGCGGGTATATTTCAACACTATTGCTGGCATACCCAAGAATCGGACCGTCAGCATCGTACAGATACAACAGTCCTTCACTAGGCTCATAAAGAATACTTATCTTATCACCTGGCAAATACATCATATCTCTATTAAAATAGGAACCAAGTGATCGATAAAACCCCACGTAGTCCTTTGAACCAGAATGCTGAGCAGCAACGTCTGCAAGCGTCTTTCTTTCTGGAAAATACAGCAGATATAAAAGCACTCCATTCATGACCAGGAGCGCTACAATAAGTATATTCTTTTTCTTCACAACAGCCCCCCACATGTCGGGCCTATCTGTTTCATGGCACAGTCGAACAACCGAGGCAGCCCCCGGCTTAGGCTTGCGTTTCATGGTTCGCAGCGGAACACAGGCTGCATCCGGTAACGATCACAGTACTGGCGCAAGCGCTCGGCATAGTAGCCCTTGTCCGCCAGCAACCAGCGGCAGCGTTTGCGAGGCCGGCCTTGTTTGCTGGGGATGCGGCTCTGGTGCATCCGCTATGTTTACATGCCATCTTTAAAGTGGCATATCCACCTGCGGGAAAACCAACAAAATAAAACCATTTGGATGCCATGCAGAAAATCAAAGCGCCTATATATATTTTTATTTAAAATACTGGCAATAACGCAATCTTGGATTTAGCAATGAAAAATTCGCCCAACTGATGGCTAGAAGAAATTATATATTTATGGTTTTGGTTTCTGTGCCGTCTATTTTTTTCTGACCCATTTCCCGGGAAAAGCCTTATATAGTATTGCTCCATCCAAGATAACCAGCCTTGATCCCAAGACACGCAAGCTACCCCGTTCGTCTATTTTAGATTTATAAGGCCTCAACTCCCTGAGTGACTCAGGATATTTTCCGGTTTCATTTTTATATATTTCTGCATGTTCAAGTATTTCATTGGCAGCACTTGCTGCAAACCAATTAGAAATAATACCCGAAGCAGATATGGCAATCATCCAAATTGAGCAAGTATACAAATATTTAGCAGCACCTTTGAAACCACGTTTTTTTAAAAAGAGATCGCGACACGCCAAAGAATAGAATTATTATAACCAGCACTCCGCCGGCCAAAGCATTCTACATGTAATCAATATAGAACAACAGCGCGCACAGAATATTTAATATTAGTAATCTTATGTATTTCACTGTTTGCACTCACAAAAATTTTGACCGGGATCGGCAAATGCTCAGATATGGGCCTTTACGCTTTAGGGTCATTCACATATTTCCTCATGGCAAAGAAAATAATCAAGAAAATGACCAAAAAATCCCAATAGGAGATAACTATATTAAAAAAGGCGTCACTTCTGGATGAACGCTGTATAAAAATTATGGTATCTGATATACCAAGCAGTACCACGCCCCAAATAAAATAACCTCTCCACAACATCAACCCAGAAACAGAAACGACCAAGAGCAAGATAAGTCTAATCTCCACATACCTCCATCCCAAATCCACTTGGGACATATTTTTATACACGGGCAGTATGAAAAGCATCATGACAAATAGGGTTGTATTTAGAAAAAATAAAATCCTCCCTATATTAGACAAAAGGCCTATCTTCTTCATGGCTTCTTACACTCTAGGGGACATAGATCGCCAACAAAATCATTGAATTTCTCAAAATTCCCAGCGCCGAATTCACCAAGCTTTATACCTCGCGCATTGGCGCCAAGGTTCTCGATTGAGAAATAATCCATATCACCACTTAACAAAGGGGCAATGGCATATGCGGGAAGGGCAAGTACAGCGGAACCTCTTCCTCCTGTTTTCGTTATACTCCAGCCAACCTGCACATATTGTATATCATACTCCATCCCATTCCTTGGGTCCGTATAATGGCCAGGGTATTTATGGGGATTATTGTCCCCCATAGGAACCTCTTCAAAAGATAAGTTTTCTAGAGAAAAAGGCTCACCATTCAAGAATGGATTCTGATCCGTATTGTTGGACTGCTCGCGCATTGCCTCGCATAAAGTTCTCAAGCCCAGAGGATCTATAGCAGAAGATGTATTCATATTTGCATAGCTATAGATATTTATACCCCCCATTAACCCAATCGGATCCTGCGTCATATACCGCCCCAACTCCGGTGCGTAGTATCGATAGCGGTTGTAGTACAACCCACTCTCCTCGTCCCGATACTGCCCCTGGAATCTAATGGGCTGGTCGGTTTCGCCCTGTTCGCTGTCGATGGCGCCCCAGTCGTCCGACTGGCCCTGCCAGAGGGTTTTTCCCTGTTCGTCCGTGAGCCTCAGCGGGGTACCCAGGTGGTCGGTGTGAAAGCACGCCACGCTCAGGTCTTCGATGGCCGGGCGGTGTTCCTCCGGCAGTTGCAGGCCTTCGCTGGCCAGCAGGCGGCGCACTTCGGCCACCAGCG